>NZ_JARVGN010000146.1 GCF_029762515.1 Methanocalculus sp.
CGGCGGGGTGATCCCGAGCCAGTCATTGGTCTGATCGATCTCCTGCGGATAGCCTTCAACCCATACGATCTCCCCTCCTTTCGTATTGTAGTGTGATACTGTTGTCTCTGGCACATACTCGAAGAGATCGCCTCCCTGATATACGGTCATGTTAATGACGATATTATCATGGGAGAGATGAAGCGTGGTGTTTACCCCGGCTTCTGTAATTAGTTCACCGGCAATCTGCGTATAGACTGATGTCAGATCCTCTTCATTGCCTGCCCAGACATAGCTGCCGCCGGTTGCTTCCGAGAGGATGGTGACATCCTGCACCACCCTCGGGGCGAGGTCCGCAGCAAATCCGATAGTATACACCCGCACCTGTTCGTCCGGGGTGCCGCTCATCGCATAAACTGACATGTTCTGGTTGGTATGCTGCCCGTCAAGAGAGACGGAGCCCTGCCGCCAGTCGTTGACTGGATACCGACGGTACCACCAGTATTCTGCACCCAATGTTCCTTTTGGATCAGGGAGATCGCTGTACCATTCATACCCCTCAGAGTAGAGGGTTGTCCCATAGCGTGTTGTTCGCACCTGACATTCACCAGGGCTGAATGAATACACAGAGCCACTCCATGGATATGCCGAACGTGCAATTCCATATGTGGTCTCATAACTCCGATCATAGACAGTTTTTTCCAGATCGGTATCAGGAAAACCAATTCCAATTGCGAGCGGAGAGCCATGGAGGTTCCAGTCTCCATCACCCATCAGGATCACCGCCTTCACTGCTCTTAGCCTTCCATCCTCTTTCAGGTGCCTGATGCCCTCATAATATCCCCGCCGCATAATCGTTGCGCCGCTTGCCGTCAGGCCATCGATTGCGGCGTTGACTGTGGCCGTATCATCAGTGAGCGGCTGGTGGATGGTGACAGCGGAGGAGAAGGATGCCACTGCCACCCGATCCCGTCCGGATTCGAGATCCATCTGCGCGACGAATTCTTTCGCCGCATTTCTTGCAGCTGCCATCCGGTTTGGCGATACATCCGTTCCAGCCATACTGCCTGATGTGTCGATAACAAGCACCACATCGACGGGATCCGGCTGGAGCGCCCACCCGTCCCCAATGATCGTCACCGTCACGGTGATCGTCTCGTTCACTGCGACCGTCTCCGGTTCGACCATCGTGCTGATGCTCAGGAAGGGATAGTTCTTCCAGGTTACAGAGACCGTCTTCTCCTCACCTTCCCAGACAGCTGCTATGACCGCGGTGCCGGTTGCGTTCTTACTATAACCGGGGTGATCCGGATCGGTTGTGAATCCTGATGGGGAGAACGTTACAATAGCAAGGCCATCATCATTTGTGACAGCTTCTGTTCCATCCAGTGATGCATCGCTTGTTGTGATGTAGTCGCCGCAATCAACCGACTGGATAGAGAAGCTGACCGTCTCGCCGGGCACCGGGTTTCCCCGTGCATCGATCACCTTTGCCCGGATATCTGCGGTGATCCCTGAGTCCAGATCTGCGCTTGGTATCACCTGAGGGTTTGCGGTCAGCAGCATCGCCACCGGTTCGGTATGGTAGAACTGCAGGGCTACAGTATCATAGACTGTCTCGTTATCAACGGCAGTGCAGGTGATCGTCACCTCCCCGACGGTGATGACCGGACCATAGCTGATCCGGATCTCCCCGGCACTGCTTGTGGAATACAATGCAGTGGTTGTTCCGGTGCCGGTGGTTGCGGTGAACTGAATATTCCTGTTCCCTGCACGATTTCCGTACTCATCATAGAATGTATAGAAGAGATCGATCTTTGATGCCCCATCTGCCGGAGCATACAGGGGGGATGCAGAGGGATCACGATGGACAGAGTGTGGGATCCCATCAGCAATTGCGGTGATTGTTATCCATCGGGACGGGATTTGCGGAGGAGATGGATCGATCAGGATGACATGATCAACAGGTTCTGTTTCGAGCCCGAGACTTGTATTCACAAATCCCTCTGCATCTACCGGGACAGAGACGGTTGCACCGTTTTCACCTGCATGGAAGAAAACTGCGTTCCCTCCGGGGGAGGTGACGGTCATCGTCACATACTCGGGAGAAAGAGAGAGAGCCGTTTCCCTCCGGTTATCAACGGAGTTTCCATAGGCATCTATGAGCAGAAGAGAGATCGGCACTGTTGCGCCGACAGTTGCCTCCTGTGGATAGGAGATATAATCGATTGCCACAGGTTCACCATGATCGACAGGCTGGATGAGCTGAGCTTCGATTGCTTCCATCTCATCCCCTGACGCATACAAGGCTTCGACCCTGATGGTGACATTTCCGCTTGTTGTACCGGGGAAAAAGGAGACTGTGCCCACCCCCGCACCATCAGTTGTGGGAGAGGGGTTTGTGAGAGATCCGGTATCTGGATCAAGGAGTGAGAAGGTGAGCAGAACACCGGGGAGCGGGACACTCTGGTTATAGACCACTGCCGTGAGTGTTGCAGGTGTGGATGATCCCGCCACCAGCCATTCCGTATCGGTTGTGATGACGATTTCATCAGGAAGAAGGGCTGCTGCCGGTGCTGCTCCGGCTGCTGCGATGATGAGAAGAAGGATGAGCAGCCGGGATGGTGAGTTCATAGCATAGATTCATCCATTCTCCTATTTAACTGCTCGCGATATAAAAGAGAGGATATAATTAAATTACCAGAATAAAAGCATCACCAGTCTTTAAACCGCTTGCTTTTACTTCCTTTTCGCCCACGGTTCCTGGAGATATACACGCCCCCTCCGAGGAGCACAAGAGCAAGCACAATACCACCTAAAAGGATCGGGTTGAACTGAGGCTCAAGAGTCATCGTGACTGAATCCTGCTGTCCATCCACTGGTATCACAAGTTGTGTAGTTCCCTGATGATACCCGTCTTTTATCGCTGAGAGGGTATGAACGGAACCCGGTGTTAGAGAGATGAAGATAATTCCCCTTTCATCGGTTGTACCTTCCACCACCCCATCTGCCGACACGATTGCTCCGGGGAGGATCGAGTGTGAAGGATCCTCAACAAGCACACGAATCGGAACCGCAGAATAAGCAAGATTTGCAACAAAATCAAGCGAATCTTCAGAAACCGTGATATTCTGGCTATAAGGTTCAAATCCCCCCTTCCTGATCTCAAGGAGGTACGTACCAGCAGTGAGCCTTCCCAGGCTCGCACGCCCATAATTGTCAGTCTTTCTCAGGAGCATTCCATCAATATAGACATCAGCGCTATCAACAACCTTCTTCACGGGATCAAAGGCCGATACAAATGGAGAGTGATATGCCTTCGAAAGGGATATCGAAAGAACCTGCTGGTCGCCGGTGATATATTCACGTTTTGCAAAGGACTGGTACTCGGGTTTTTCCACCAGAATCTGGTATTCGTATCCTTTCCGGAGATTATATGAGAAGACCCCGTCATCTCCGGTCGTTCCTTTGAGATTACCATCAATCGAGATCGAAGCCCCGCTGATCGGGAGAGCTGTCTCCACTTCAGTAACACGGAAGGCAAAACGGTCACCACGCACCATCACAACCGTGATCGGCTCAGGTTGTGCCCCGGATATGAGTACAGATCTCTGTTCATCACGGTAATCAAGAGCGGTGATAAATATCTGGTATGTTTCGCCGTCTTTAAGGGTAAAAATAGCTTTTCCATCAAATCCGGTTTCACCCGTCTTCTCGGCATCCGGACCAACCACTCTGACAATAGCGTTCCGAAGAGGGGCCACATTCTCATCATATACAAGCACAGTCAAAACGACAGTACTCCGTGGCAGGGTAATAGTCCGGTTTCTCTCGGTTGCCAGAACTGAGACGGTAGTGCTCTGATATCCCGTTTTGCTCACCATGAGGTTAAAAGCTGTTGTGCCTGCGTGATCATACAAAAATAGCCCAGAACCATCACTTGTTCCGACATGAGTACCAGCAACATAAATATCAGCACCTGGAACCCGGTTTCCCTGTGAATCCTCTACGGTGATCTGCAGGGTGACCACCGCCTGCACTGTTACCACTAGGGTAATAAGCAGGATGAGAGCAACGACAATCCGCATAGCACGCATATACAGGTTAGTATTGTTTTCTCACCTATTAGTGCATCGGTGTCCGCCAGCGGTTCCCCGGCACCCTGTCAATCAGCATTCCTTCAACAGCTATCGGCATGAGGCGGCGGCCTTCTTCAAGGGCTTTCTGGAGCCGCCAGCCGCGATCCGCATAGATGGTGAAGATCGGCTCCCCCTTCTTCACATGCTGCCCCTGTTTCTTATGGAACAAGATCCCGCCGCCGTGGTCATGCGGGGCGCCTGCTGCGCGCGCAATCGTGATCAGAGCCCGGTTATTCATCTCGACCACGTACCCGGTTTCAGGAGCATTGATGGTGAAGGAATGTTCACCGGGTGGGAGATCCTCAGCTTTCACAGCGGGATCGCCGCCTTGGATCTCAATCACCTTCTGCATCATCAGATCGGCTTTTCCCGATGAGAGGAGATCAAGCGCCGCTTCTGTTCCAGTGCCATACTGCACCTTGCCCGCCATCTCAAGAGCTATCCCTGCAATTGCGGCGCTCTTCTGCATGAGGGAGTCTGGACCAGAACCATCCTTCAGGATTGAGAGGGCTTCTGCGACTTCAAGATTGACGCCGATAGAATGGCCGATCGGAGTCTCACCATAGGTGAGTGCGCACTCGACTTTCATCCCGAGCCTATCCCCAAGCTCCATAAAGTCACGGGCGAGTTTCCTTCCCTCCTCGACGGTAGTGACTTTTGCATCCCTGCCAACAGGGATGTCGATGACGACGAGATCTGCACCGACTGCAAACTTCTTTGCCATCACCGAGGCGAGCATCTGGCCATGCGGATCGATCTTAAGGGGGTATTCATAGAGGATGATCTTGTCGTCTGCGGGGGCGATGTTTGTGGCACCCCCCCAGACAATGGCACCCCCGACCTTCTCAGTCATCTCCTGGAGCTCAGATCCGGTGAAGGCAACCGGGGCAATTGCTTCCATCAGGTCGGCTGTCCCGCCTGCGCCGGTGATCGCCCGCGAACTGGTTTTTGGGCATTTCAGGCCCGCTGCCATGATGATCGGCACCACAAGCAGGGTGATCTT
>NZ_JARVGN010000147.1 GCF_029762515.1 Methanocalculus sp.
AATGGGTGCGGATTATTACCGAAGCCCACAGCATGGGTATCCCGACGACAGCGACCATCATGTACGGGCATATCGAATCAGATGCTGATCGCGCCCGCCATCTTGCGATAGTCAGGGATATACAGGATGAAACGGCTGGATTCACGGAGTTTGTCCCCCTTTCATTCATCCACCAGCAGACCCCGATCTACCAAAAGGGGCTCGCACGTGCCGGTGCTACCGGGAGGGAGGATATCCTGATGCATGCGGTATCCCGGTTATTCCTCGATAATATCAAAAATATCCAGGTCTCCTGGGTGAAGCTCGGGCAGAAGATGGCTCAGCTTCTGCTGATTGCCGGAGCAAATGATCTCGGCGGGACGGTCTATGAGGAGTCTATCTCAAAGAGTGCCGGGGCAGTCCAGACAGATTTCCTCGACCCGCTCGTGATGAAGCGGATGGCAGAAGATCTTGGACGACCTCTCCGTGAACGGACAACGCTGTATCAGCAGATCTGATAACCTATATAGGAACTGGCGTTCTTTTACTTTTATGGGATTTGCAAGCTGTGTTTACTGCGGAAGGGTGCTGACGGCTGCCGGTTCCGGTCCCCAGGGTGCTTCCATGGCTGGTGCCGAACGGGGAAGGAAGCTTCCTGTTTGCCTTGATTGCAGGAGGAGCAAGCGGGATCGTTCCCTCACGATGTGGCTTCGGATGTTGAAGAAGAATGATCGGATGCGGTGGGAGCGTATTGCAAAGTACCATTCCCGAAAAACAGGCGGCCAGATCACGATGGAAGTCAAGCGGGTTGAACGGGAACGGTGAGCTCTTCCCTGTTGCCCCCTCTTCAAAAGTTACATTGCCATGGATGAGTAAAGACTGATCATGGATCAGTATCGATCGGATCTGAGGGAAGGACGCCTGAAGCTGTACGCTCTTGAGAAGGTGCTGCCGCCAGACGACGCGGTCTCTCTCAGGCGTGAGTATATTGAGGAGGAGACAGGATCTGATCTCTCTCCTCTGTCATCATATTCGATCCCGATTGACCGGGTGGTCGCCAGGAACTGCGAGAATATGATCGGCTGCGTCCAGATCCCGGTCGGGGTGGCAGGACCGGTTCCTGTGAAGGGTGAGTATGCTGACAGGACTGTATGGCTTCCGCTCGCCACAACCGAGGGGGCGCTGGTTGCCTCGGTGAACCGGGGCTGTTCTGCGATTACAAAAGCAGGAGGTGCAGAAGTCCGGATCCTCCGCGATGGGATGACCCGTGCCCCGGTCTTTGCTGCGAGATCTGTTGCCCATGCCCATGAGGTGGCGGCGTTTGCCGAAGATCACCTTATGGAGATCCAGGAGATTGCAGAATCGACAACCTCGCATGGCGAGCTGATCGGGCTTGTTCCCTATATCGTCGGAACCAGCGTCTTCCTGAGGTTTGAGTTTGATACCAAAGATGCGATGGGGATGAATATGGTGACGATCGCATCGCAGAAGGCAGCAGATTATATCGCAGAGGAGACCGGCGCCCGGCTGGTTGCACTCTCCGGAAATATGTGCACAGACAAAAAGCCAGCTGCGATCAATCTCGTTGAAGGGCGTGGTAAGACCGTGACAGCCGGAGTCTTCCTTCCCGATGCCCTCTGCCGTGACGTCTTCAAATGCAATGCTGCCTCTCTTGCCGAGGTGAATATGCGGAAGAACCTGGTTGGATCCGCCCGTGCCGGAGCGCTTGGCTTCAATGCCCATGCGGCAAATATCCTCGCCGCCCTCTATATCGCCTGTGGCCAGGATCCGGCTCACGTGGTGGAGGGTTCATCCTGCATTACAACAGCTGATCCTATGGATGGCGGGATCTATGTGGCGGTGACGCTTCCTGCAGTGCAGGTTGGAACAGTCGGCGGCGGGACAGGGATTGCAACACAGGCAGCCTGCCTCTCTCTCCTCGGGGTTGCTGGCAGCGGGGATCCCCCCGGTGCACATGCAAAGGCGTTTGCCGAGATCGTGGCGGCAGGAGTGCTTGCCGGGGAACTTTCGCTCCTTGGGGCTCTGGCGGCACAGCACCTTGCACGGGCGCATAAGGAGCTTGGGAGAGGGTGAAATCTTAGTTGGAGAGGAGGGATGCAAGTTCAAGGAACCATGGTATCTCTTCTCTTTGGCATTGATTGATGAATGAGTTGAGGATGCGTCTTCCCTCATCTCCTTTGAGATCGGAATTGTTTCCGGTAATCTCCTTTACCTGCCTTTCCAGTGAGCCTGGGATAAAGAAAACCTGATGCTTGATCGCATCCTTGGTCTGAAATGAGAATTCGGATTGCTGAAGGAGAATATCTTTTCGGAATCTCTCATTGGCCGCTCTTTTCAGTCTCTCCCGTGTCTTCTGATCGTCATCAAGGCAGAGCAACAACCTGTACTTTGGATTCATGTCTTCATAGAGGATAACGAAGTTATCGATGCAGTTCTTCCATCCATCTTCGTCTTTGATGAGAATTTGTACGCTTCTCCCTCTTCTGCCGATAAAATCCCTGACTTTGTTGGATTCGGGGGTTCGCTCTCGCGATTCTGTGAGATCTTTATTATGTACCAACTGATATCGAATTCCCTTCTGTTCAAGGAGAATTGAGAAGAAGATCAGGTCATGTACTCCTTCACAGAGGATTACTGTTTTTTCTGGCATACTCAGATGCCCCGAAGATCAAGTTTCAGCTCTTCGGTTACTCTGCGCCCCTCATCGACGGTATAATCATACTTCTCAATAGTCTCGCCGTCGCTTGTCATCTTTGAGATGAGGAGAAGTTCTTTTTCTGCATCATCCTCCGGATAATCCAGTGCTGTCTGGATGAGGTCATAACTGTGGGTTGTCATGAAGACCTGGACATTGAGTTTTGGAGCATAGGTGAAGAGGGTTTCAATAAAGATAGCGAGGTACTCAGGATGGAGGTGGTTTTCAGGTTCTTCAATGAGAAGGATTCCGTCCTGTGATTTACGCAGATAATGGAATAACGAGAGGAGTGTAATAAATCCGTCACCATGTGCGGATATTGGAATGGTTTCAATCTCATCTCCTCTTCTGTAGAGGATATTATTCTGGGTAAGCCGTTCAAGGTTCCGAACGAGGTTGTGTTCTTTGATGAATTGTTCAAGGAGGTGAATCTCTTCATCATCCATTCGTTCGGGAGAGAGTTTCTCCTCGTGAGATACTTTTATTATTGGGGGATGAATCAACTTTAACGATTTATTTGAGGGTCTATTCAAAGAAATGGGGGAAAATATTCTGCTTTTTAGAAGATAGAAATGCCTGTTTCGTAGCTTGACCTTTTCAGAATTTTCTATGACATGTTGAAAACGGTCAAATATTTTTTGCCTTTCAATGAGTTGGTATGGTATAATCTGATAACTCAAATCTGATGTGATAATAATATATTCAAGAGATTCAAAAATCACCTCTATGTATGCTTCCCGGAGTTTATCATTATCTTCAATATCTTTGATATAATTTTCAATTTGGTTGATTCGAATTAGTATGATAGATTCTTTGATATGTTCGTATGTTTTTTGGTCTTCCTTCTTACATACATCCAGCGATTGGTAAATAGTGACAGCGTTCAGATTTGAGTAAATTGTTGCCTTTGATTCGTTGACTTTTATTAGATTCTCTCTATTCTCATTCAAGAGAAACTGATCTCTCTTGTATTCTCCTGTTCCATTGAGAAAAATAGCATCCAGAAGGGCAGACTTTGCGGTATTATTCTTCCCGCAGATGATATTCAGTTGCCGTGGAGCATAGTCGAGGCTCCCGATGGCTCTGAAATTCTCGATATGGAGTGTATGAATTCTGCCCATTATACCTCTTTTTCAGTCGTAACTATTTATAGGTAGGGTGATCAGCTTGTTTGCGTCTCCATTCTCCTCAATGACCCTGCCGCTCCATGGACTTTGCATCACAACTATCAAATTAAAACAAATTGATAGAAACTGATAGATCCCTCCCCTCTTTTGCTCTCCAAACCTTTATCGTAACAAAATGGCATTAAAAGAACTATGAAGAGCGGAGATTATGGATCTTCAGTACAGGCACTTGAGTCGGCCCTCCTCAGGTCAGATTCCGCCGGGGCAAGGGAGATCCTCAGGGGATCATGCAATCCCGATGAACCATATGCCTGCATATCCGCCCTGATCGAGCCTGCACTCAGGTCAATTGGCGAACAATGGGCTCTGGGGGATGCCGCCCTCTCCCAGATCTATGTGAGCGGGAGGATCTGCGAGGAGTACATCCGCAGCCTGCCGGTTCCTGTGTCAGGGATACGGCAGGATCAGCCGAAGATCGGGATTGTGGTTCTTGAAGATTTCCATACTCTCGGCAAAGAGACCGTTCTTGCAGCCCTCCATGCTTCAGGGTATCGTGTCGAGGATTATGGTGCCGGGACTACCGTTCCCGAGCTCCTTGAACTGATAAAGCGGGATGGAATCGAGGTGCTCTTCATATCTGCCCTGATGCTCCGTGCAGCACTTGAGGTCAGGCACCTGATGGATGGAATCCATGACGAAGGAATACCTGTCCGGGTGATCGTCGGCGGTGCTCCCTTCCTCTTTGATGAGCAGCTCTGGCAGGAGGTGGGAGCTGATGCCTTTGCCCATGATGCGGCAGAAGCTGTTGCTCTCCTGGAAGGAGGGAAGGTATGAGTGGGGATGAGATGACTCCGCTTGAGCGGACGCTGACTGCCCTCTCCCATAAAGAGCCGGATCGTGTTCCGCTCTTCCTGAATCTCACGATGCACGGGGCCCGTGAGCTTGGCCTTTCGATTCAGGAGTACTATCAGAAGGTCGAACATGTGGTCAAAGGCCAGGAGCTTCTGATGAAGAAATATGGCAACGACTGCCTCACCGGTTTCTGCTATGGGGCGGCTGAAGTGGAGGCGTTTGGGGGGAGTGTCCGGTTCTTTGAGAACGGTCCGCCAAATGCCGGAGCCCCGCCCATCCGGAATCCCGAGACGATTAGCTCTCTTGAGGTACCGGATCCGGCTGAATGCCCTCCGCTTCAACGGATGCTCGAGGTAACCCGGATTTTGTCTGACCGGTATGGCGATTCTGTTCCGGTTGCGGGTGTAGCTATCTCCCCGTTCTCTCTTCCTGTGATGCAGCTTG
>NZ_JARVGN010000148.1 GCF_029762515.1 Methanocalculus sp.
CGAGCATGGGATGATGCTGAGGAGCATGCCGAACTGCAGAGGTACGGAGATATTCTTATCGTGAATTCCCCTGTTCTCTACGACACAGTTCCGTTCCAAAACATCCAGCCCTGCGATCTTCCGCAGATCTTCCGGAACATGACTGCGCTAGAGGGTGTTTCATGAGCAGGCGGATACTGATCATCAGCCCGCACACCGACGACGGCGAACTCGGGTGTGGAGGTTCGATCGCCCGTTTTATCGAGGAAGGAGACGAGATCGAGTATGTGGCCCTCTCTGCATGCGAAAAATCCATACCCCTCGAATACCCGCCTGACATCCTCAGACAGGAAGTAAAGCGTGCAACAAAAGTGCTGGGCATAGGTGAACCCATTCTCTTTGACTTCGAGGTACGGGAATTCCCGAAATATCGCCAGCCAATTCTCGATACCCTGATTGAAGTGAGAAATCAACTCAAGCCCGATATCGTCTTCACGCCCTCCTCCTACGACACCCATCAGGATCATAAGACAACGCGGGAAGAGACTCTGCGGGCATTTAAAAATTGCACGATCCTTGGTTATGAACAGCCCTGGAATAATATTACCTTCAACACTCTTGCCTTCATATCCCTTACCGAAGGCCAGATCCAGAAAAAAGTTGAGGCATTACAGTGCTACGAAACGCAGAAAGAGAAGGTCTATACTCAGGGCGACTTCATTAAGGGTCTTGCGATGACTCGCGGAACCCAGATAGAGGAGAAGTATGCAGAGGCGTTTGAAGTGATCAAGTGGGTAATACGCTAGGATACACGGAATGTGAGGCTGGATGAATTTTTTGATGACGGTCGATGTCGAGAGCTTCTCGATTCCGCTGAATCGGTGCGATCCTGAGACAGCCCGGCAGGTATATGATCAGGGGTTGCCCAGACTGCTCGCAGTACTGGCGAAGCATGATGCTGCCTCAACCTTTTACTTTACCGGTGAGCTTGCACAGGCTGTTCCTGAGGCCATTGAGCTAGTGAAGGATCATGGTCATGAAATCGGATGCCACGGCCACCTCCATGAAGTGGACAGGGCTTTTGACATTCTCAGTTACGATGAGCAGGTCCATGATCTTACAACGGCGAAGAAGATTATTGAATCAGTCGCTGGCCCCATCCAGGCCTTCAGGGCACCGGCACTCAGAATCAACGATGACACCATACGAGCACTTGCGGCGACCCGCTTCACAACAGATAGTTCCGTCTGCCCACAGCGTTTTGATGGGCCTTTTACGTTCGGATCGAAGCAGAAGCTGAAATGGCTCACTGCACCGAGGGGCCCCCATTATCTGGACGGAGATCAATCAATCCTCGAGATCCCTGTATCTGCACTCTTGGTTCCCTACATCGGAACGACGATGAGGATATCTCCACTCATGGTTAGACTGCTTCAAGAAGTTCTTTTTTTTGAGGCTGCGCATACCGGCAGACCAGTTGTCTTCTTATTTCATCCGAACGAATGTTTGGATACTCGTGGAAATGTCATCACTACACGGAGAACAAATAATCGGATTAAATACCTCTTTGCCGATAAAATCAGGCAGCGGCTCAAGTTGCGAAATCTTGGAGAGAAGGCGGTTGTTCAAATGGATGGTATTCTTCATCACGCCAAGGAATGCGGATTTTCCTTTATGACGGCATCAGATCTCATGAGAGAATACAGGGTGAAGGAATGAAAGATGACTTTTCTGCATTTGATTTTCATATACACTCGCAATATTCGTATGATTCGCTTTGCACAATAAGAGCGATAACTAAGGCGGCAAAGCGGCGAAATCTTTCAGGATTTGCAATCACTGACCATAACACGCTGCAGGGGGCTGTAAAGGCGTCATTATGTAATTCCGAAATGGCGGTTATTATCGGTGAGGAGATATCAACAGATCAGGGTGATATCATCGGTCTTTTTTTGCACGAAGAAGTGAAACCAGGTCAAATACTTGATGTTATTGACCAGATCAGGGATCAGGACGGGTTGATAGTACTCCCCCATCCATTTAAGAAAAACCTATCCCCCTCGCCTGAGGTCGTCGCAAACGTCGATATCATCGAGGTATTGAATGGGAGGCGGCCGCCTGAAATGAACCGCAAGGCAGCTGCTTTGGCAGAGAAGCATGATCTGCCAGGTATCGGTGGAAGCGATGCCCACCTCGCATGCGAAGTTGGCAGAGTACAGACCGTTTTTAATCAGGATATTACCGATCCTGAGGATATCAGGCGGTTGATTACGCAAAAGAAGGCGACAGTTGAAGGTACTGAATCGTCACAATATGTTCACTACCCTAGTGTACTTATCGGTTCAGTACGGACGGGTAATTATCGTAAACTGGTGAAATCCGCTGTAAAAAGGATACCATTCTGAGGTAAACGATGGGTTCAGTTTTTGTAACGGACGGGAGATCGCGGGCCGCACTGGCGATCGTCCGTTCTCTGGGGAAGAAGGGCATCAAGGTTATCGCCGGGGAGTCAATGGCCGTATGTTCCACCTTTTTCTCGAAATACGTGCAGGAGAGGGTGGTCTATCCAGATCCTGACAGATATCCCGAGCAATTTGCAGATTTCATGCATGATTTCGTCAAGAATAATGATCTGGATATGATCATTCCGGTGAGAGATTCTACCACCCTGACACTTTCGAAATTCAAACAACGTTTCTCCCCCTATGTGAAGATCCCTCTTGCAGACTATGAGACCCTGACAATCGGCAGGGATAAAGCAAAGACCATCCGCCTTGCAGAGGAACTCAATATTCCCCACCCGAAGACCACATATACTGAACATCCTGATTTTGAAAGAATTAAAGAAGATTTTTCATTCCCCGTCGTCGTCAAACCGAGAGAAAGTTCCGGTTCACGTGGCATCATCTATGTACAGTCTCCAGAGGAGCTTGAAGATGCGTATCTGAAATCACGGAGTCTTTTTGGAAATCTGATGGTGCAAGAATTTATTCCATATGGCGGCGCTTACGGAACGTCCCTGCTTCTGAACCAAGGTGAGGTCAGGGCATTCTTTTCTCACAAACGAATTCGAGAATACCCGATTAGCGGGGGACCCAGCACTTTGAGGGAGGGTATACGCAATCCAAAACTTGAGCGGTATGCAATGGATCTGCTTACATCAATAAAGTGGCATGGGGTTGCCATGGTTGAATTCAGGAAGGACTCCCGGACAGATGAGTACAAACTGATGGAGATAAACCCTCGTTTCTGGGGTTCTCTCGCCCTGCCGATCTTCTCAGGAGTTGATTTTCCTTATTTACTCTATCGCATGACGATAGATGGCGATGTCGAACCGGTTTGTGATTATCCTGTTGGGATGAGAAGCCGCTGGTTGATCTTTGGCGATATCCTCTGGCTTTTAGGGAGTTCTAACAAAATTACGGCTATCCCTGAATTTCTGAAGTTCAGGAATGAGAACCTGTGTTATGACACACTATCGGTGGACGATCCTTTCCCTGCACTGGGAGCAGTGTTGGAGGGGTTCATCTCTTTTACTAACAAAGGGAGAAGAGAGCATGCATTTAACAGGGGATGGACAAGCAAAAACAGAAACGAGGCGCTAAAATGAGTGTAAATATTCGATATCTTCCCTCAGCGATGACTCCAATTAGCATCATGGATATTGGATCAGCCATCACAGATCAAAAAGATGGTCTGAGCCGCTTTAAAGATGCTATCAATTCATATCTAGAGGCCAAGGAATCGTACACTTTCACGTCATTTATGCGATCGATTTATGCCTGCCTGATGATCGTGAAGGATCTTGATCCACGAAGAGAGGTAATCCTCCCCCGATTTTCCTGCCCCACTTTTACCCACGCCATTCGAGAGGCAGGATTAACGCCCTTATACTGTGATATAAATCCCCTGACACTCAGCATGGATATGGAGAAACTTCAGGGCATGGATCTCAATAACGCACTTGCGATAATCTCCGTCAACCATTTTGGACTTGCCAATCCGATGGATCAGCTGGCAGAAATTTCAAAAGAGAAAGACATCTATCTGATAGAAGATCTGGGATATTCACTCGGTACACGTTTTAAAAAGAGGAAATTGGGGACTTTTGGAGATTTTAGCGTCCTGAATTTCAAGGAGGGCAAGGCGATCCCAATTGGGGGAGGTATGCTTACGACATCTCATGACGGGTTGATGGACCTGTTTCGAGACCAGCAAACCCGGGGGAGCAACGTCGGGCGGATGATCGGTTATCGATATGTCGTTAATCCTTACATATATTTCCTGTTTAAGAAGACGATGGATCTCTTTCAATTCAACGAGAGGAGATTGTTTTCGATGGAAGATACGATACGTGGTAGCATGAGTGAATTCGATTACCAATTCGATGCAAGTGAACCCTTGTACGCACTGTCAGATTTTCAAGGCCGATTGGGGCTTCGGATTTTCTCGAGATTTGAGGATACCATACGAATAAGGGAAACAAACGCGAGATTTCTTGAGGATGCGTTATCAGACTGTACAGCTATTGAATTAGTGGAGAGGGAGGAGGGGACGGAGATAACTCATTACATCCGTTACCCTGTGCGTGTACCACATGGTTTGCGATATGACATGTTACATCGTCTCCTTGGTGATGGGGTTGAGGCGAGAGATATTTATTCAGAAGTAAAACCCGATGGTGGTGCATATCCTGGTGCGTATAAGGTTTCACAGGAGATATTAACGCTACCCTGCCATCCTGGAATGAATACAACAGATCTTCAGAGAACCATCAATACAATTTCGGCATTTGAAAAAAGTAGGTGATTGAATGAAAATACTTGTTGGGGTCTGGCATCCAGCGCACGTGCATTTTTTCAAGAATTTTATCTGGGAAATGGAAAAAAGAGGGCATTCTATAAAAATTTTGGCACTTGAAAAAGAGATGAATATCCAGATCTTGGATAATTACCAATTTGAGTACGAGGTTATAGGGAAAAACCGAACTGGTCTGGTCAATAAGCTATTTCATACAATCATCAACGATATAAAGACGTATAAAATAGTGAAGGATTTCGATCCCGACATAATGCTGGGGATAGCTGCGATCTTTTTTGCGCATGTGGGGTGTGTGACAAAAAGACCCTCCATA
>NZ_JARVGN010000149.1 GCF_029762515.1 Methanocalculus sp.
TAAAGACGTTTCTCTCCAAGAACTTGTCTCCAACATTTCTGAATGCGATTGGAGAATTAATTCCGATGGCTCAGAAATTGATATAATGGGGCAAATATGGACGAAATTATTTCATGATTTTGAGGTGGGATCAAATTATGATAGGACAACAATACTAAAAATTATCGAAAAAATTGCATATATTCAACCATCGAAATCTTGGGAATTGCTCCAATACGCTTTAAAAAATCCTAATGAAGAAAATGAGGAATTTTTCGGTATCTATTGTTGTTCACATGAGAGTGTTCTGGAAATCATCCCAAAAGTCGCTAGAAATATCTCATACAATGTTGACTATTTACCACAATGTTGCGATTTGCTTTGGCATTTGGGAAAAAACAAGACAGGAATACTTCATTCTGATCCAGATCATCCCATCAGGATTCTTCAAAATATTACAGAAGCTGGACATTATTCCCCCCCGATTATTCAAACCAAGATCATTTATGCCATAGAAAGGTGGCTAAGCGAATCAAATATTGATGATTTTATTCACAGTCCATTGGAAATCCTAGACCCAATTCTTCAAAAAGAAGCAGAAATCGTAAGTTATAATGGAAACGTATTAAGACTCAGTTTATTTGTTATTGGCTATGAAAATACGAAAAAAATCCGAAATAAGGCACTTTCGATAATTTCGAGTTTAACACAAGACAGATCGATAAAGGTTGTGCTGAGAGCTATAAAAAGTTTAGAATGTGCGTTAGATCCTCCAAGAAGATTGCATGAAAGAGATATTCCGGATGAAGAATATAAACAATGGTTCCCTGAAGAAATGATGATTCTCAATATATTCGATGAACTCCTAAAAAGAACACAAAATCCAATTATTCAGATTCAAGTAAATAAAGTATTAAAGCGATTTGAGAAGATTGGAAAAAATGAAAAGAGCCGACAAAAAGCTGCATTAATTAGATCGAATATTGATGATTCATACCAAGTCAGATTGGCAAGAGCTTTACAATACTCCTTTGATACCGATTTCAACGCTGACTATAAATCAAAGATGAAAGAACTGGAAGAACAGACAGCACGCGTTGTTGCAGAGTTCATAACCAACAATGTGAATGAAAAAGAAGCATATCAGTCACTTTGTGAACAAATCGTGAATTTTAATGAGGCCGATATCGAATATAACCCTGGGAGATTCTTTTTTTACCTTGGTAAAGAAGGATCAGATTATTCAATAGGCTTATGTCGAAAAATTTTATCAGAACCATCATCACCGCTGATTAATAATTTCGGACCACTTTTATCTGGAATTAAAGTAGTGAAGCCCGATATTGCAAAACAACTCATCCGAGAGGGTATTGAATCAAAAAATCAAAATATCTGCAATTCTATTGCCTTCAATTATTCAAATGGATGGTGGGGAGCAGGTAATGACGAAGATGAACTTGATTTTATTGAGCGTCTCCTGCACAGCAACAATCGTGAAATTAAAAAATATGCGATAGAATCTTTAAAAGAATTCCCTAGCTCATTAAATTTAAGAATAAAAGAGGTGGCATTGGGTTTAGAAATTACAGATGATTTTTCCCATGCAGATGCATTGTGTGGAACATTTTTTTGTAGATCTCAAAGAATGCCCATCATCTTGGGATCAGATGAAATGGAAATAATTTTAGAAAAATTGCTTTTAACTCGAAACCTTCGTGTAGATACAGAAGGAAATGGTTTCTACATTTGTTCATTTTTAAGGGAGGTTGGGAAAACAGATGCAGGTTCTTTGGTTGATTTCCTATTAAAAAGGATAAATATTGCTTTAAAATCTCATGAAAATCCTTGGAAAGGGTATGAGGCAATTCCATCTACTGGGTTCTCTAATTTTATAGAACCGGTGATTAGCTGTCCTTCATATCAAGATATACTCAGAAAAGTCCGAGATGCAACATTCTCTGCTGATAAGAAAACTTATTTCATTAGATTATTCGAAGTATTGTCCGATAATTATTCGCCAAATTGTTTGGAAGTGCTGGAAGAATGGATTCATTTGAGAGATCCTGATAAAATATTCACAATCTCTCAGTTAATCCAGAATGCAAAGTCAGAATTTCTATTCATGAATTCGGATTTTATCAATAAAATAGTTGAAGCATCGTTTAATACCAGTCCAGAATGTCATGAAAAAGTACTTGGAAAATTATTCAATATTGTAACATCTGAAGGTCGGACAGGGATTTTAGGTGAACCTTGTCCTTTGGATATCCAAATCAGAGACCAATCAATGGAATATGCTGAAAAATATGAAGAAGGATCTCCTACGAGGAAATTTTATTTAGAGTTATCTCGGCAAGCAGGGCACTTAATAGAAAAATCGTTGATTATTGATGATGAGGCCTTTGAATGAAAACTACAACCCCCATTCTCAAGAATTATTTTTCCATTTCGCCATAAGTTTCTTTCCCAATCTTATACCTTCTTTTGAAAAGCAAATTTCAAGTTTATCATCGTTTTGTAATAAACCAGAAATTTTTAATCTTTCAATATTATCCATGACGCTGGAAATATCAACACTCAGTCCTTGATATTCAAATGTCTCAATAATATCTTCAACTAATACCGAACCGTGGAAGTTCATCGAACACCATTTACTCCAAGCAACAAAGAATGTATGAACAGATTCAAGAGATAGCGATAATTCATCCCTCATTCTTGAACTTATAAATTCTTGATTCCAATCGGACATTTTGTTTAATGAATCGATAATCGAAGATATTTTTGACTTTGAAGCCCTGTAATTCCCTTCATTGCTTGATTTTTTATTATTATCTAAAAACCTAGAGTTGTTCAATAGAGTAACTCGATTAATTTCCATCATTTTTTCAACCAATATTTGGATAACTTTGGAAAATTCACTCATCCCCGTATCGATAATAATCGGATGCTCATACGGGTTGTAATAATCCGTAAGAAACTCCCAGAACAGCCCCGGGTACTTCCGCACTTCGCCCAAAATCGTCAGCAGCCGCTGCCGCATCCCGAGGGCCGCGATCGCCTGGAACCCGTTCCGGGCGTCGAACTCGCACCGCAGCGTGTCCTTGTGCTGGTACGCCTTGAAGCCGGGCGTGTTCTGGTTGGGCGACTTCAGGTAGAACACCCCCTTCTTCATCTGCATGCCGATCGAATCGAGGATCGCATCGATCGTCTTCGTGTCGCTGACCACCACCGTCAGCTCGTCCCGGGTCAGCGTCGAGGGCGAGCGGATGCGGCTGACCAGTGAATCGATCTCCAGGTAGTGGGCCCCGAACTCCTCCCGCACCCACTCGCAGATCCACTCCAGATCCCCCGGCTCGTCGCTCGAGAACACTACCGCGTCCGCACCCACCTGCAGGGTCAGGTGCGGGCGGTAGATGAAGAGCGACCGCTGCCGGGTCTTCATGGTCCACCCCTTGGCCTTCGCCTGCCGCAGCAGGAGATCGCGGAACACCTTGTCCACGATCACGAACTGGATGGTGTCGCGCTCGAGTGAGGCGAGAGTGAGCGGGCAGGAGCGGCAGGCACGGATCTCCTCGCTCTGGGCCGCGATAGGGTCATCACCATACCTTGCGTCTTGCCGATCGGCAAACGCATTGCATTCCGGGCCCTGTAGATCCTGAAAAACCGCCCGATCCGGAGCATCATGTCCCCCGTCACCGTTGTTATCGCTTTCGCCCGATCCGCTGTCTCCAGGAAAAATCCATTCCAGCTCTGCCGCCATCAGCCCTCGATCCATGAGGGCAGCAAAGCCATCGATGTCCGCTATCCCCTCGAGAATCCTATCCGATCCCCGGGGACCGTCGAAATTCTCCGGATCGGTAGTAGTAATAGTATACGTTACCGCCCGCCCTTCCTGGTGCGCCGTCACCTCCGGCATGCCGGCGAGGAGGCGGCGCACATGGCGCTGGCTCATCTCCAGTGAAGCGGCGATCTCTCGGGAACTCAAAAAAGGGGTGCGCTCAAGAAGGCAGCGCACCCGCTGGCGGGTCGACACGGCGTCCACCGTGCCTTAACGCCATCGGTGTCTGAACTCATCCTCGAGGTTCAGCATGCGGTATTTCAGCAGCTCGATCTGGCCCTTCAGGGTGTCGATACATCGCGTCAGCTCGCGGTGCTGATCGTTGAAGCGGCGTTCCACCTCCCCCCGGGAAATCCCGCTGCCCATCATACGACCTCCCGCTCCGCCGTGGCCGGAAGATCGACCAGCGTGCACGACCGGGTCGAGACGATCTCCCTGGCCGAGTCGAATTGCAGATCGAAATGCTGCTCCAGCATGCCGTAGAGGTTGTTGAGGGCGTCCGGCAGCGACTTGCCAATCACTTCCATGCCCTCGATCTCCGGGGCAAACACCCGCCAGGTGTTGTCCTCCTCGAGGTGCCGGATGCTCACCTTGACCCGAACCATCTCACGCGCCCTCCGTGAAGAACAGCGGCTGGCTGCGGTTGTACTCATCGATGACCTGATCGAGGGCGGCGACCACCTCGGGCGGGATTGCGCGCGTCGGCGGAGCGGTTATATCATGCAACGATGATACTTCATGGGCGGTTCCGGCCATGTGCGTGCCAGCTCTGGTTGAGGGGCTGCCCACTATGTTCTGACTGCCTGACATTGCGGCGCCTCCATCGCATCATCGATGATCCATTTTCCCTGGCGGATCTTCTCTTCGGCCCCCTGGCCGTAGATCGGATCTTTCTTGAGTGCCTCGATCAATTCACGAGACACGCAGCGTGGTTTCGTCATCACATTCCTCCGTACTGATCTGCCCCCCGCAGCCGGACCGCCGCAGCGTGACAGAGAGAAAAATTTGTGATGCCGAGTATATCAATCGCGACCGGGCACCGTACAACAAACCGCTAGTTGAAAGTAATGGTTTTATGCGCGCCCGCATTTTTCGCGGATGAATCATATAAAATAAAAATCGATTAATCTTTAATATAATGAGCACAATTAAGGAATAGACCTTTTTTATTTGAGTTTAATGAGTGCTTGGCCTTCGAGATTGGTTCAACCGTTTCCATATCAGCATTTG
>NZ_JARVGN010000014.1 GCF_029762515.1 Methanocalculus sp.
ATTGCCGCCGGAAAAGCCGTCGCAAAAGCCATCAGGACAACACTTGGACCACAAGGGATGGACAAAATGCTTGTTGATTCAATGGGGGATGTTGTCATCACAAATGATGGTCTCACCATCCTGGAGGAGATGGAGATCGAGCACCCGGCAGCCAAGATGATGGTTGAGATTGCAAAGACCCAGGATAAAGAAGCTGGTGATGGCACAACGACTGCCGTTATACTGGCGGGTGAACTTCTGAAGATGGCTGAGGATCTCATCGATCAGGATGTACATCCGACCACCATTGTTGAGGGATACCGGATGGCCAGAAAGAGGGCAGAAGAGATACTCATTGAGACCTCTTTTGAAGTCAACCTCGGGGATACTCAGTTATTAAAGAATATCGCTGCAACAGCGATGACGGGTAAGGGTGCAGAGACTGTTAAGGAACGGCTATCGTCACTCATTGTAGAGGCAGTAGAGATGAGTGCTGATGATCAGGGCAAGATCGATGCCAGGGATATCAAAATTGAGAAGATGGTTGGAGGATCTGCTGAGGATTCCATGATTATCAGGGGGATAGTTCTCGATAAGGAGCGGCTTCATCCTTTGATGCCGGATACAGTCCCTGATGCAAAAATCCTTCTCCTTAATGCGGCAATCGAGTTTAAGGCGATAGAGACTGATGCTGAGATCAGCATCACCCACCCGGATCAGATTCAGGCATTCGTTGAGAAGGAAGAGGAGATCGAGAAGGCACTTGTTGATCGGATTATTGGATCCGGTGCAAATATTGTCTTCTGTCAGAAGGGTATCGATGAATTTGCAGGACATCACCTTGCGAAGGCGGGCATTCTTGCTGTTCGACGTCTGAAGAAGTCAGATATGGAGAAACTTTCCGAGATGACCGGTGCAACGATCATCTCGTCTCCCGATGCGATCTCCGGAGATGATCTCGGATTTGCTGGCAAAGTCGAGGCCAAGAGGCTCTCTGGAACATATATGATTGTTGTTTCTGAGTGTAAAAACAAGGAAGCTGTCTCCCTCCTCATGAAAGGAGGTTCGTCACATACTGTAGATGAAACCATACGTGCCGTTGAGGATGGAGTTCGCGGAGTCTGTGTCGCTCTTGAAGATAACAGATTTGTTGCCGGAGGCGGGGCCTCTGAAATAGAGCTTTCACGCCGTCTCAGGAAGGTGGGATCAGATGTGGGTGGCCGTGCACAGCTTGCCATTGAGGCATATGCAGATGCTTTTCTGACCGTGCCACGGACTCTTGCGGAGAATGCAGGGCTTGATCAGATTGAGATGCTTGCTCTCCTTCGTACTGCCCATGAGCAGGAGGGAAGAACCAATGGCATTGATCTCGATACCGCAACACCGATCGATATGAAAGAAGCAGGTGTTATTGAACCCCTTCGTGTCAAGATGCAGGCAATCAGCTCTGCAACTGAAGCGGCTATGATGATCCTCAGGATCGATGAGATCATTGCTGCATCCGGAGCAGGTGGTATGCCCTCTGAAGAAGAGATGGCAGCAATGCAGGCGATGGGAGGTATGGGTGGTGGCATGCCCGGCGGCATGGGCGGAATGCCCGGCATGATGTAAATCACCCCTCAATTCGTTTCACTATGGCTTGCCGATGAGCAAGCCACCCTCCCAATATTGATTTTTTTTCTTCAATGAGAAACACTATAACCCCACACACCTGACTCAGTATATCATGTTATCGAGACTGCGTGCCCTCCTCGGCCGCCCGGATATGCCGCCTGAAGCGGAGGTGATCCCGTTCTCCAGCCTTCTTTCCTGGCTTGATGAACAGGAGAATGAGATCACATCCCGGATAGCCGGGAAGTTCACCGCTCCAATAACCGAGTTTGATCTTGCGATTACTTCTCTTGAGGAACTCATCCATGCATTTGAGGAAGAGCCTGAGAATCTCGAAGATGAGATCATGCTCCACCCGAAGGTGAAATCGGTATTAAAGACCGCCCGCCCCCAGACCATCCGTTCCCTCCGCCAGGCACTGGAGAAGAAGCCTTCCGGCGATCCAAAGGAGTACTATACAGCCGCAACCGATATTCTCAAAGGGGTGATTGCGGCTGCGAAGGGGCCAGGAAAGTACCTTCACCTTGTCTATAAAGAGGAGATGCCTCAGATGCGCCGGATCATCAAGGAGATGGGGCGGGCAGTGAATGATATGACGGCTGCCCTTTCCGCCGGTACACAGGAGAGAGAACGGATCGGCGAGATCAGATCCAGGTACCAGAGGCTTGAAGAGATTGGCCGGCTTGTGGGGGAGGCAGTGGACCGGTCACAGTCAGGACAGGAGAGGGAAGCATCCCTGATCAAGGATATAGAGCGTGCTGAAGAGGAACTCTCAGCCATCAGCACTGTTCTTGTAAAGGAGAAGCTCTCCTCTGCAGAACGCGATCTGGAGGTTGCCATTCAGAGCTATGCACAGGTGAGAGCTCCTGCTGCCGGCGTGATCAGGCGGGCGGAAAAACTCCTGAAACATCATAAGTCACCAACCGGTGCCCTCAGGCCACTTCAGGATCTCTCTGAAAGGCAGGTGCCGGATAAGGAGATCTCTCCTGATCTGGAACCGGCACTCCAAACGATCAGATCTCTCGTCACATCAGGTGAACTCCAGTTAAAGAACCGTGAGGAGCAGCAGCTCTTTGGTGAAGGGAATCTGGAAGAGCAGGTGAAGGCAGCCTCTGCCGGGTACTGGCGCCTGGAAGAGCAACTCCGGCAGATCAGGGAGGAGGTGGAATCCGATCCCGCTGTCCGGGAAGAGAAGCGGCTGGTGCAGGAACTGGATCAGATGAAGAAAGAATTATCCGGAATCGGTTCAGCTGCTGCCACTGCGGAAGAAGAGCGGGGCAGGCTTCTGGAAGAGCAGGGTCGCCTCCGTGATGAATTGCAGGAGCTGCTTGGCAACTCCGGCAATGTCGAATTCAGCTAATCGGCCCGATAATAGGTGCGGATTGCCCTCATCATCTCTTCCGGGTGCCGGGTGCCGAGGAGCACCTTCTCACCTGTCTGTTTTTTGCATCGGATCACCTGGTTACCGCTGACGAGATAGGCGATCCCCTCCCGCCTGCAATACCGTATGCCCCATCCACCGCAGTCGCGGATCGGGCGGATGGTGATCTGATCGGCTGCTTCCAGATCGCTCCAGGGGATGATCCGATCCTTCCGAACAATCGGCGGCATCCGGTAGCTGATCCCATGAACTGATACGTGGGTTTCCAGCCTGAGCACTGCAAAGAAGAGAGGGAGCAGCACCCCGAAGGCGAGGATGATTCCTATCTGAACCGGCCCGGCAACCGGTTCTGTCACCAGTGCGGTATACCAGGAGATGATGGCAATCCCGGCAATAAGGGCGATGAGCCACGGCTGCCGGAAGTACTGGGTTTCATGATATTCAAGGCTCATGGGTGAGAGCTCCTTTCTTCAGAAGGCAATATGTTAATTATCTGTAAGAATGTATGGGTATCTGTCTGATGATCCTGCAGTTCACACCATTTACAATAATCTATCTTGTAACAATAGCAATCGGCTTGTATCTCTTTCATCTGGCAGAGGATATTTCGTTTGCACCGGGAAGGAAACTGGTCAGGCTGGTTATCATTGGCACCATAGTCTGGAACGGCATGTATGCTCTTCAATTGCTTGTGATCGATCCCGGAATATTCCTGATATCAATCCTCATCGGAATTACGGGCATATACATGATTGTATCGGCACTTCTCCTCTTTGCCCTCTCTTATACCGGGCGTGAGCAGTACGTAAATTTTGTGGCATTTGTTCTTCTGATGATTATTCCTCTCCTGATACTATCCGGCATTGCCACAAACCAATACTTTTCTCTCTTCTATACCTCGATTAACACCTATGCTGTAGGGGATCTGATCCTCTTTTTCCTCGAATATGGTCCGTTTTTCTGGGTCCATACGGGATATCTCTGCCTGCTGACCGGATTCACCATATTCCTCCTTTTTATTGCCTGGATGGATTATCCTTCGCTGTACCGCAGGCAGATCGGCATACTGATACTGGTGATCCTTCTCCCTGTCGTGACGGATGGTGTCTTTATCCTGAAATTCGGCCCTTTCCCGGGCTTGCAGATCACACCTGTGATCCTCATCCTGGTGAGCGGAATCCTCCTCTTTGCATCATCACGGTACCACCTCTTCAGCGTCCTACCCCGCACCCAGGCAAGGATCCCCGAACAGCTGAATGACGGCCTTCTTATAATGAATCCGGATGGCATTCTGATCTATATGAACCCGGCTGCCGAAGGATATCTCTTAATCTCTTCTGATCAGGCAGTCGGACAGAAAATAACTGATATCTGCCCCTCTCTTCGGATAGATGATGGAGCCACAGAGATCTCTGTCCTTGATGGTACAATTCTTGAAGTTCGGAAGAATCCTCTTCTCAAGACACGTACTTCTGAAGAGATTATTATCCTCCATGATATTACAATCAGGAGAAGGGCTGAGAAAGGCCTTCGTGAGGCAAACCGTCAGCTTTCGCTCCTCTCAAGTATCACCCGTCATGATATCCTGAACCAGATCACGGTGGTGCAGGGCTATATCGAACTCTCCCGTGATAAAGAAATGGATGCTGAGCTCTCCCGCTTTCTTGAAGAGATGAAGAGGGCAACAGAGAATATACAGTACGAGATTGAGTTTACCCGGATATATCAGGATCTCGGCACCCAGGAACCGCAATGGCAGGAGATCGATTTCATTTTGAGAGCTCCCTGCCGTACCCGCCTCATATGTGAGTGTGATGGATATGCCATTTATGCTGATCCGATGCTTCCGAAGGTCTTTGAAAACCTCTTTGATAATGCCCTCCGGCATGGCGGGCGGGTGACGGAGATCAGTGTCATATGCAAAGAGGTGGACGGATCGCTCAGAATTGCAGTTGTTGATGATGGAGCCGGTATAGCATCTGAAGAGAAAGAGCGTATCTTTGAGCGGGGGTATGGGAAGAATACCGGCTTTGGACTCTTCCTTGTCAGAGATATCCTCGCCATTACCGGGATCACCATCCATGAAGAGGGGGTGCCGGGCGAGGGTGCACGGTTTGTGATGATTGTTCCGGAAGGCGGATGGCGGCGGGATCGGGAATGAGCGGAGAATATAAAAATATTGGTGATATAAAGGATTATAGGATGAATCCGATTACCCGGCTCCACCATAATCTCCACTATATCCGAAAGTCCTTCGGAGTTGCTCGTATTGGCATCTTCGGATCGTTTGCCCGTGATGAAGCAACCCCGGAAAGTGATGTTGATGTTCTTGTTGAGTTCAGGGAAGGTGAAGAAACATTTGATAATTTAATGGATCTGAAATTTTACCTTGAGGATCTACTTGGGCGGAGAGCCGATCTTGTTATTGCCGATACATTAAAACCACGAATTCGCGAATCTGTGCTGAAGGAGGTTGTGTATGCCTAGAAATCTTCTTCTTTATCTTGAAGATATTCATGATGCAATTGAATCTATCCACTCATATGTTGGATCGCGCTCATTTGAGGAATTTGTCAGTGATCCGATGTGTATTGATGCTGTTTTGTTGCAATTCATTATCATCGGAGAGGCGGTGAAGCAGATTCCTGTTGATCGTACATCCTCTTTTCCAGAAATCGAATGGAGAAAGATTGCAGGACTTCGGGATATTAGTGTCCATTCGTATTACTCTATCAAGCCAACAATCCTTTGGGGCATCATCAAAGGAAAACTTGATACCCTGAGTGAAGCAATCGAATCGATGATTTTGTCAGAAGAGGAGAGGCAGTAGAGGGCTGCCTCTATGTCGCTTTTCTTAATTGGATTAATTTGGGGGGCAGTATATCCCTTTGATCAGGACAAGGGGTGTCCCGGCATCGGCTGATCCGGTGATGAGATCCGAGAGGCTTGCCAGCACATCCTCCATACGGCGGGGGGTTGTCCCTTCGCACTCGATGCAGCTGATACCACGGGCTTTCTGTGATTCCGTCTCGATCATCTCCATGATCTCAAGTTCAGATCGGCCCTCTTCATGATACTTGTCGATCAGGTATTTCATCTTCACGCCTTCACGAAGCACCTCTTTGATCCCCTTTGTTGCAGCAAAGGCAGCTTTTGGGTCAGCCAGTTCATAGATGCCGCTTGTCGGATCCTTGTATGCACCGTCTCCAAAGACCAGAATCTCAATATTCTTCCCTGTAAGTTTTTTGATCTCCTGCTGGAGGAAACAGACGAACTCTTCGGATTCAAAAGGAGCGAGCTTGAGCCGGCAGCTCGAGGACATATTGCTCCCTAAAAGCCCCCATTCCGATGTGGGTGGGCAGGTACCGCTGCTGCATATCTCCTGAAGGGTGCAGCAGTTGCCGATTATTGTCTTCAGTACTTTCTTTGTCTTCTCACGGGGGTGGATATTGGCGATGATGACCCCATCGGGATTGAATTCCGCTATCCGCTTTGGGTCATTGCAGAGGATGATTTTTGGTGTTGCACCCTCGCCTCTGATGATCTCTTCATAGAGCGTGAGATAATTGACGCCTGTTAAGGGGTGGGTATAATTACCGTCGATATCATCCGGTGTGAAGAGGCCGCCATGCCGGCGATCAAGCTCCTCGGCAACCTCAGGCGGGAGGATCTGGTTGCCGACCTCGTCATCGGGATAGGAGAACCAGACGATAACTTCGCCTTCTGGAACCGCTTTTGCTATGGATTCGAGGATGAGTGAAAAACGGTTCCGGCTTGCTATCGGGAAGACGACCGCAACCCTGCTATCTGGCTTGAGATCCAATGTCTTCCTGACCTCTTTTGCCGTCTCTTCTGTTGTGATCATATTGTTCTGTGCCCGTGCCACCACCGATTCGGTGATGGAGAGGACATCGCCCTCTGAGAGCATCCCGTCTTCATTCAGCCTGACTGCTTCATCAAGCAGCATCTTATGAAGATCTGATCCCGGAACGACCATGCCCATCTTTATTCCAAAGGCACAGGGGCCAACATATGCTGGTAATTGAAACACGACTATCTCCTCTTCGGTACACCGTTCCTATTCGGACGATGCTTTTTGTACTTGTATCTACTGAAAGGCTTTAGCGTTTCCGAAATGTTGATGAGAGTGGGTAGGCGCATACCGCTTCCTTCCTGATGCTATTCCCGGATGGATGGGTTGGCAGGGAAGCATAGTTTCTCCTCTTTCTCCAGAGGCATTGATACTGACCAGAGGTTTGATAGAGGCTCAGGCGCATTGATGCATATGGCTACTATAGGGAATCAGGTTCTAGGGATCAGCGGGAGTCCGAGGAAAGGCGGTAATTCGGACACTCTTCTTAAATATATCCTGAAAGGAGCTGAATATGGTGGGTATTCAACAGAGGCTGTTCATCTCCGTGACTACCAGTTCTCCTCGTGTACCGGGTGTGAGCGGTGCAGAAAGGATAAGAGCTGTACCGGGCTTCGCGACGGCATGACGCTCATGTACCCGGATATTCTCTCCTCAGAGGCACTTGTTCTCGTCTCCCCGACCCATAACTACAATATTACAGCAGAGATGAAGGCCTTCATCGACCGGCTCTACTGCTTCTATGATTTTGAAGATACCCGGCCGAGGGCGTGGTCAAGCAGGCTTGCCGGGCAGGGGAGGCGGGCAGTGATCGCTTCTATCTGCGAACAGGAGAGCCGGGAAGATATGGGATTTGCACTGGACGCCCTCCGGCTCCCGCTTCAGGCGCTTGGGTATGAGATTGTTGCGGAGATTGCCGTCTTCTCTCTCTTTGACCGTGGTAAGGTGCGGGACTGCCCTGAGGTGCTGGAAGAGGCTGAGGAGGCAGGGAGGAAGCTCTGCTCTCCCTGATCTCTTTTGTTGGATCTTCAGACGGTTGCCCGCCGAAAGACGTAGACACTAACTGAGAGGACGATTACAGCCCCGATCAGAAGCCCCGCAATTGTTGTTGCCGGGAAGATGCCCTCCTGCATCGACCTGATCGCATCGATTGCATAACTGACAGGGTTCAGCCGTGCGAGCACTTCAAGCCATCCAGGCATCTGATCATAGGGCATCAGTGCGCTGCTTGTGAAGAAGAGTGGCATGGCGATCATCGAGTTGAATGCCGCATAGGAGTCATGATCCTCAAGGCTCAGGGCAACCGTGGTCATCACCGAGGAGAGGAGCACGCCGAAGATGAAGAGGACGAGGTATGTCTGAAGCAGGAGGAGCGGGTCAAGGAAATGTGCCCCAAGGAGGATCGCCATCACCAGGATGATAGTCGTCTGGATCAGGCCCCGGCAGGTGATGAAGAGGATCTTTCCAAAAAGGATCGTCTCCCGTGGAGCAGGCATTGCAAGAAACTTCTGGAGGAACCCGAGGATCTTGTCGAACATCAGGAGGGCTCCACCCTGCAGGGATGCCCCGAGCATCGTGAGGACGAGAATGCCGGGGGTGATGAAGTCGAGGTAGTTGTCTGTGAAGCGGATCGGGAGGGCTAAACCGACGAAAATGAGCCATGCAGCCGGGAGGATGAGTGCGGAGATGACATTGATCTTTCCACGGCTCCACCTTCGGAAGTCCCGCTCCATGTAATAGAGTGTCTCTCTCATCTTCGCCTCCGAAGCATCGTCCTGAATCGCTGGAAATCAAATGCCATCGTCTCATCCTGTTCGCCGACGAGGGCGAGGAAGACATCGTCGAGGGTTGGCTGGCGGATAGAGACCGACCTGACATTCATTCCGTCATCGGTGAATGCACGGGAGAGGGCAACCCCCGCCTCCTCGCCGTTCACAGCTTTAAATCTGAGTTCATCACCGCTTCTTCCAAGATACGAGACACCTTCAGGGAAGATGCCTTTGAATGTACCATCTGCCCGGATAGCCACGATATCCTGGCAGATCTCTGTCTTCAGTGCGGTTGGGGTATTCATAGCAACCACCCTGCCTTTATCGATGATACCTATCCGGTCACAGGCATGATCTGCCTCATCCATATAATGTGTCGTGACAAAGACGGTCATTCCTTTCTTCTTCAGTTCGATGATATGATCCCAGATCCTCCGTCTGCCTCCGACATCTAGCCCGATCGTCGGCTCATCCAGAAAGAGCACCTCGGGATCGTGCACAAGCGCCTGTGCAAGCTCAAGCCTTCTCCGCATCCCGCCCGAGTACGTCTTCACCAGATCATCTGCACGGTCTGCCAGCTCGAGCATAAGGAGCGCTTCATCTGCGGTCTCACGGGGCTTTGGGATGCCGTAGAGTTTTCCATAAAAGATAACATTCTCCCTGCCGGTGAGTTTTGGATCAACTGCCATGTCCTGCGGGACATAACTGATCTGCTCCCGTACCTTTTGGGGATCTTTTGTAACCGAGTACCCGCAGATATGGGCGTCACCTTCTGTCGGGGTGAGGAGTGTGGTAAGCATCTTCACGGTGGTCGTCTTTCCCGAGCCGTTTGGCCCGAGGAGTCCGAAGATCTCCCGGTCAATTGAGAGGTTCATCTCCCTGACCGCAATGAGGGTGCCGAACTGCTTGGTTAATCCTGAAATTTCAATGGCTGCCACCGTGTTAACCCCCCCAGGGTATACTATCCTTTGAGTATCTGACATTTGAAAGGTTCGATCCGGTGAAAACAGAAAAGAGAAGAGGTGATCCAATCAGAGTGGAATACCCAGAAGATGGAGTATGATGATGATGATCACCCCGATGATCCCGCCAATCGCACTAATCAGGATTGTAACGATATTGATCGGGATACCCGGCTCACCGAAGAGACCGATGAAATTCAGGATAAAGAGGATGACAATACCGATGATCGCATTATAGACAAGGTAAATTGCCTTCTTCAGGAAATAGAAGATGACTACTGCGATCACGACTGCGATGATGATGCCAAAGAGCGAGCCGAACATACAGGAATCTCATCGTTCCATCTATTTAAGTTTATATGCTTTTTCCCTGGTACTGATCCTCTGCTGCATACAGATCATTTATCTATCTGTCCTCCCCCTCTTCTCATTGGAGAGATGCAAGCGATGTCACAGTGGAAATGTTCGGTCTGCGGGTATGTGTATGATGAGGAGGCGGGCGAGCCCTCGACAAAGACGGCACCAGACACCCCTTTTGATGAAATCACCCATGAATGGCGGTGCCCGGTCTGTGCGGCAGAGAAGTCCGCGTTCTCGGTTCTTCCAGGAGAAGGCGAATCCGGCCCTGCTCTTTCGATGATCTGGAGGTGCACCGTCTGCAACTACCGCTATTCCGAAGAGAAAGGCGAGCCTGCAACAAAGACACCGGCAGGTACACGGTTTGCAGAACTGGCAGATGACTGGCGGTGCCCGGTCTGCGGGGCTGCCCGTGCAGCCTTTGTGATGGTCCGAAAGGATGCAATCGCCCACGAGCAATCCGGCATGACGGTATCGGATGTGATCATTGACGGACTCCTTGCAGCCGGAATCGATCTCGTCTTCGGCCTCCCCGGCACCTCCTCGCTCGGCCTTGTGGATGCGATCCGGAAGAACGGGAAGGTACGCTATATTGTTGTGCGGCATGAGGAGGCAGCGGCGATGGCAGCATCCGCATACAACAAGCTCACCGGAAGAATCGCTGCCTGCCTCACGATTGCAGGCCCCGGTGCTACGAACCTCGCAACCGGCCTCTATGATGCAAAAGAGGATGGGGCATCTGTCCTCTCCCTGAACGGTCAGGTTGAGATGCAGTATACCGGCGAGTACGGGATGCAGGAGATCGATCAGGATGCCTTCTTCAGGCCGATAACTGTCTATAATAATACCATTTCTGATCGGAAGATGACGCTTCTCCTCCTCTCCCGGGCGATCCGGTATGCAACACTCCGCCATGGTGTTGCCCAGCTCTCGATTCCAAACGATATCCAGAAACAGTCCCTTGATCCTTCAATCTGTAAAACCGAGATTGTGATTGGTGAACCTGCAATCATCCCGGATGCTGCCTCGCTCCGGCAGGCAAAGGAGGCGATCGATTCTGCCATTTCACCGGTTGTGATCGCCGGATTTGGGGCATATCATGATGCAGATGCCGTCCTTGCCTTTGCAGAAGAGATCGATGCCCCGATCCTGACCACGTACCGGGCAAAGGGCATCCTCCCGGAGGATCATCCCCGTGTGATCAGCGTGCTCGGATCGGTTGGATCCCCGCAGGCACGGATCCTGACAGAACGATCTGATCTGATCACCTGCTTTGGTGTCGGGTTCTCGAAGTTCACAAATGTTCCCCTTGAGACCCGTATCATACAGGTGGATACGAATCCTGTGAAACTTGGAATCGGGAAAAAGACGATCCCGCTCTGGGGCACCTGTTCGGAGACGATCCCTCTCCTCACGCAGATGGCCGAAAAGAAGAACCGGTCCGGGCTGGCGGATGAACTTGCCGGAATGAAGAAGGCATGGTTTGCCCAGCTGGAGAAGGAGGCTGATTCAGGTGCAGTTCCAATCCGCCCACCCTACATCATGAAGGTTCTCTCTGAAACCCTTCCTTTTGATTCTGTCATCTGCCTGGATGTTGGAGAGAACCAGTGGTGGTTTGGGCGGAACTTCCTGATGAAACGCCAACGGTTTGTGATGTCGGGGTATCTCGGGACGATGGGCTTTGGGTTTCCGGCAGCAATCGCCGCAAAGCTCGCCTACCCGGAGAAACAGGTCGTCTGCATCACCGGCGATGGCGGCTTCTCACAGGCGATGGCGGACTTTGTCACCGCGGTGAAGTACGATCTCCCGATGGTCGTCATCATCCTGAATAACCGGCAGCTTGGGATGATACAGGTCGAGCAGCTGATGGAGAACTACCCGAACTTTGGAACCGATCTCCATAACCCGGACTTTGCCGCCTATGCAGATGCCTGCGGCGGTGCCGGGTTCCGGGTGGAGCAGCCGGGTGCACTGGAGGGAGTGGTTCGGGAAGCGCTTTCGATGAATAAGCCGGTGATTGTGGATCTGATCTGTGATCCAAGGAGGATTGTGTGATTCTGGATCACTCGCTTTTATAATTATTTATTTACGTTAAGAAAACAAAAATTGATCTATGCGCTACCGGGGCCTGCTTGCAATCCTCCTTCTCTCTGCCGCCCTTGTTCTGAGTCTCATCATTTCTGTGACGATCGGGCCAACGAGCATCAGGCTCTCCTCCATATTTGTGGATGCAACCGCTTACCAGATCATCTTTGATATCCGGCTGCCCCGTGTCATTGCAGCGGTGCTGGTGGGAGCAGCGCTCGCAACTGCCGGATCAGCTATGCAGGCGCTCTTCAGGAACCCGATGGCCGATCCCTATATCATCGGAACATCCGCCGGTGGATCACTTGGGGCGGTTGTCTCGATCGTCTT
>NZ_JARVGN010000150.1 GCF_029762515.1 Methanocalculus sp.
CATGATGATACATAGCATCATCATAATGAAAAAGGTACTCCTCAGGATACCTCTCTTACCCCGGCATTGCCCTCCTTCCACATGCCCGGCTCTCCCCGCCACCCGTCCGCATACTGTTTTACTCATACACGATCAATAGAGAAGCAGAGATCCAAATGACATTCCCCACCCCACTTTCAATCCACATACAAAATCCCACACCCGCGAGGCGATCCCATGGACAATGATGAACCCGTATCCGGCCTCATGGAGCGGGCCGAGACTCTTCTGCCGGAGAACTTAAGCGACGGGTGTATCCTCTGCTACCAGGGGGCAAAGCTCGTCCTCTTCATAACCGGCCTCTGTGACCGCACCTGCTGGTACTGCCCCCTCTCGGTCGAGAGAAAAGACCTCGATGTCGTCTTCGCAAACGACAAGCCCGTCTCATCAGATGCCGACCTAATCACCGAGGCAGAAGCGATGGATGCGCTCGGCACCGGCGTCACCGGCGGCGAGCCCCTCCTCTTCATTGATCGGACAGTTCACTACTGCAGGCTCTTAAAAGATCACTTCGGCAGCAATCACCAGATCCATCTCTATACCGGCCGGGCCCCGACAGAGGCAGATTTAGCCGCACTTCAGGGGGTTGTTGACGAGATCCGGATGCACCCGCCATATGAAGTCTGGGAGCATATCATGGAGACGGACTATCCGGAATCCGCACGGCGAGCAAAAGAGATGGGCTTTGATATCGGGATTGAAGTTCCTTCCCTCCCCGGTATCGGGAACCTCAGGCCGATTTTGCCGCTGCTTGACTTCTTCAATATCAACGAGCTTGAGTGGGGCGAGACCTGTGCAGACGAGATGCGGAAACGCGGCATGGAGTCGGAAGAAGGGCTCTATAACGCAATTAAAGGGGCAAAGGAATGGGCTGAGGAGATCACCGATGATCCGAAGGTGCACTATTGCTCTTCCGGCTTCAAGGATGCCGTCCAGCTGAGGGAGCGGCTCATACGAATAGCAACTATGACCGCCCGGAACCTTGATGAGATCACCGATGACGGTACAATCGTCTATGGAAGGATCAGATCCAACACCGATCTCAGCCATCTCCTCGCCACATTCGAAGAGGGGAGTTACGAGCTCCAGCCGGATGGCAGCCTCGAATGCGAATGGTGGCTCCTTGATGATCTGAAAGGAACACCCGGCCTTGAACTTGAGATCATCGAACGGTACCCGAATAACGGCATGATCGTGGAGATAGAACCACTATGACACTCAGATCCCTCCTGGAACCCCTCTACTTCCGCATCCTGAAGTCGACCATCACCCATATCCCGACCCATATCGCGATCATCCAGGACGGAAACCGGCGATATGCAAAAGAGATGGGGCAGAAGACGGGGTTCGGGCACCGGCAGGGGGCCAACACCACCGAGACGATGCTCGAATGGGCACGGGAATTTGGGATCAAACATATCACCCTCTATGCCTTCTCAACCGAGAACTTCCGGCGGAGCGATGAAGAGCTTACAGAACTCTTTGAACTCTTCAAGGATCGGTTCTTAAAAGTACTCACAGACGAGCGGGTACACAGAAACAAGATCCGGGTCAGGATGGTCGGCGACAAGACCCTTCTTCCGGACGATGTCCTCGCATGTGTCGAAGAGGCAGAAGAAGCAACAAAAGAGTACAGCAACCACTACCTCAATGTCGCCATCGCCTACGGGGGCAGGAACGAGATCGTCCATGCCGCCCGCCGCCTCGTCTCACAGGTCCGGGCAGGCACCCTCAGATCTGACGAGATCACCCCGGCAATGGTCGAGGAGAACCTCTACGGCGGCCTCGGGCTCCCGCCGGTTGACCTGATCATCAGAACCGGGAACGAATACCGGACCTCAAACTTCCTGCCATGGCTCGCAAACGGGAATGAATCTTCAGTCTACTTCTGCGCACCATACTGGCCGCAGTTTCGGAAAATAGATCTGCTCAGGGCGATCCGGGTCTATGATCAGAGAAGACGTTCAGGCTCCAAAGCGTCGTGCCCGTGACTGGAAATCCCTGATCGCACGGAGCAGATCGGTCTTCCTGAAGAACTCCCAGTTTACATCCAGGAAGAAAAGTTCGGAATAGACCGACTGCCAGATGAGAAAATCGGTGAGGTAGCTCCCGCCAGTCTTTATGATCAGATCGGGTGCGGATCTGAAGGTGAGATGCGACTCGATCGTCTCCTCGGTAAGATCACATGGGTCAATTCCTTCATCCGCTATCTTTTGAATGCTCTCTGTGATCTCCTCCCGGCCGCTCCTGCCAACGACGATCAGAACCGGGAGGCCCTCTCCTGAAAGAAAGACCTCATCTTTGAGATGCAGCTCGAGACGGGCATGCCGGGAAACCTCCTTCAAGTCATCAATAAAAGGCATCACGCAGGAGATATCGTCTGTGTCGATATGGAAGGTCAGCATCCCGATACCCGGGACACCCTCTGACCACCTGACAACTTCGTTGATCCGCTCAGGCGCAGACCGGAGATCGAATGCCGTCAGCATAAAACAGATCTCGCGGGGGGGAGTTGTGATCTCCCGCATCAGCAGGTATTCATAGAGCCTGTGTATCATCTGAAATAGTCCAGCAATCCGGGTAATGAATAGGTATTCAGAATATCGCGGGCTCCGCACCAGCCACGCCGGGCTGTCGTCACGCCATATCTCATCGCGGCAAAATCTCCCGGCCCATGGGAGTCGGTCCCGATTGCAATCTTCACTCCTAGTTCTTTTGCCGTCTTCAAATAAATATCATCAAGGTCGAGCCGGTATGGTGAAGCATTCAGTTCAACTGCCACCCCTGCCTCTCGTGCAGCCTCAAGGATCCGTGGAATATCAATTGCAGACGGCTCCCTTCTGCCGATCAGCCGCCCGGTCGGGTGGCCGATGATATCGACATGCTCGTTTTCTATTGCTGTTATCACCCTTCTTGTGATCTGATCACCTTCCTGGTGAAGCGAGGAATGAACCGAGGCGATGACGAGATCGAGATCGGCGAGTACAGAATCAGGCAGCCCGAGACTCCCGTCGGTCATGATATCCACCTCGATACCGGCGATTGTCTTGCATTCATGGTTTCGGTTTGCGATCTCGATCTCATGTGCCTGTTCGAAAAGCCCCTCAGGTGTGAGGCCCCGTGCAACACCGAGTGAGGCAGAATGGTCTGAACAGAGGATATAGTCATATCCAAGCGCATCTGCGGTTGCTGCCAGCTCATCAACCGAGAGCGATCCATCTGATCCGGTTGTGTGGGCATGGAGATCCCCCCTGATATCTGATAGCTCAACCAGCTGTGGCAGCGTTCCGGCTTCTGCGGCAGCAACCTCGCCACGATCCTCCCGGAGCTCAGGGGGAATGAAATGGAGGCCAAGAAGCGAAAAGATCTCATCCTCGGTTGCACACCGGGTCATCTCCCCGTTCTGTTTATTCAGGAGTCCGTATTCATTCAGCTGCATCCCACGTGCAATTGCCCGCTCACGGAGCCGGATATTAAACTCCTTTGATCCGGTGAGGTACAGGAGCGTCGCTCCAAACTCTATTGTATCTGCAAACCGTACATCAACCCGTTTCCCACGATAGAAGAACGAGGTCTTCTTCATCCCCTCATCGATCATCTCGCTGGCAATCTTCCGGATCCTGGGATTGACCGATTGCGCAGGCTCGGTCGTCACAATATCGATATCCCCGACTGTGCTCCTGCCGCGCCTGAGCGACCCGGCATACTCAAATGTCCCCGGAATGAGAATGGCAGCAACCTCTCCGGCAATCTCTTCTGCCTCCGGGATGAGCATCCTCCCTGATCGGTTCTTATAGACTTTGACCGCCCGGAGGATCTCTTCTTCCTTCTTCTCACCAAATCCCCGCAAGCCCCGTATCCGGCGCCCGCGGGCTGCGGTTTCAAGCTCTGCAATCGAGGTGATATTCAGGTGGCTCCAGAGCTTCTGCACCGTCTTTGGCCCGACACCATCCAGTTCAAGCAGTTCCGGAAGATCAGGGGGCACCTTCTCCATCAGGGATTCAAGTTCAGAGCAGGTTCCGGTCTCAGCAATAGCAAGAATGGCCTCTGATGTCCCCTTCCCGATGCCATCCAGCGCAACCAGTTCAGAACGGCTCATCCCGGCAACGGGCCTTGCCGATCTCCGCACCGCCTCTGCTGCGCGCTGGTATGCACGGACTTTGAATTGATTCTCACCGATTACGAGAAGGAGATCGGCAACCCTCTCAAGCACCCCGGCAACCTCCGCGTTCACCCCGCTTCCCATACCCGGTATTGGTATCCATCTCCTTATAGATGCACGCATTTCCTCCAAATGGCATACTATATCATTTACGACTCAGATACTCTGTATATGCAGACCTCTCTTGAGGAAGATCTCCTTGAAACCATCCTTCTGATCCAGCAGGAGGGAGATATCCCCACACTGGAGAGGATTTTTTCTCATCTCTCTCAACCGGAGGCATCAATTTCCACTGCACTTGAACAATGCATGCATCTGGATCTCATCGTCTCCGGGGGCTCCTCCGGCTACCACCTTACACCGGCAGGAAGAAGAGCTGCTGAGATGATCGCACGAAAACATGCTGTTCTTGAATGTTTTCTGAAAGAGACACTTGGTCTTGAGGCAGAGGCTGCCTCCCGTGAAGCATGCCTCCTCGAACATGATGTCTCCGAAGAGACGATCGACGCCCTTGATTCATTCATACAGTCAAAAGGGGGAAAGTGCCGGGGGCACTACAGGCGTCCCTGTCCCACCCCTCCGGAATCAAAACCACTCATCTCCTTCCCGGAAGGCGAGCCCCTTATCGTCACCTTTGTCCGTTGTCCCGGACGTCACCGGAGACTTATTGATCTTGGTGTTATCGAGGGTGAACCGATCATTATCCGGAGAAAACTTCACAATGAAGCCGTCGTCATCTCGGTGAAAGGGTGCGATATCGCCCTCTCCCCCGAAGTCGCCTCCGAGATCCATGCACGGAGAAGGGTATGACCGGACGCCTCTCCT
>NZ_JARVGN010000151.1 GCF_029762515.1 Methanocalculus sp.
AGCTGTCATCTGTGGCCTCCCTGAAGTGCTTCTGCAACCCTGATAAAGTTCTCAAGGTATGCCTCTGGCAGGGGATCGATTACAACTACATCTCCGTTTATCTCGGCAGCAATGACACGGGCGGATCTCTCAGGGAACTGCGGTTCGATGCAGACGATTCTGATTCCATCTTCAACAGCGATTCTGACAACTTCCTGTATCTCCCTTGCGGTCGGCTCCTTCCCGCCGATATGAACCGCAACCTGCTCGAGATCATATTCACGGGCAAAGTATCCCCATGCATCATGGGTTACGATGAACCGGCGGCCTGGGAGGGCGCCCAGTATCTCACGCACCTCTGCATCCACAGAAGCCGTTCTCTTCTGGTATTCATCGAGGTTCTCCTGATAGATCGCCTCCCCCTCCGGATCGATTGCGATGAGGGTACGTGCGATTGTTTCTGCCATCAGGGCACCGTTTGTGGGCGAGAGCCAGATATGGGGATCTGCCGATTCCGTTGAAAGATGGTTCTCCTCATGTTCATGCCCTGCATCTCCTTTAATTAAGTCAATTCCTTCTGAGAGATCAACAACAAGCAGGCCGGGGTTCTGGGATGAGAGGCGGCTGACAAGCCGGTCTTCAAAAGGAAGCAGCCCACAACCGACCCTGAAGAAGATCCGGGATTCTGCGATAGACACGATCTGTCCGGGTGTCGGCTCGAAGGTATGGGGTTCGGTTCCTGGTGGTACAACCACGGTTACGGCGATCCTGTCGCCCCCGATTGCAGAAGCGATCTCTTTCATCGGAAGGATCGTCACCGCTACCGGAATCCTCCCATCCTCTTCATCACTCGTCGTCTCTACACATCCGGAGGAGAGGCATGCAATGAGGATCACCACAATGGCAAGAATCCCCGGATACCACAGGGAATCATTCTGCAGGCTCAATGCAACACCCCTCCTCATGCTCGATCCGTCCGCATACCGACATCATCGGGTGGCCAAGTGAGGCGCAGATCCGGTTCACCGCATCTCTTGAGACATGATATTCAAACCTCTTCACCTCGGCACATGCTTCACCAGGGGTAAAACCATAGTGGGAGAAGAGGAGTGCCAGTATTCTATGCCTTCTCATGATGAAATGTGCAATATGCTCCCCTTTTTCTGTAAGGGTAGCTCCTGCATACGGCGTATGGATCAGAAGCCCCGCCTCTGCCATCTCACGGATCGCCTTGGTTGCGGTTGATGGCGATATGCCAAAATTATTGGCAATATCTGTTGTTTTTACGAATCCGCCAGATTCAAGGATGTATTTCAGGTACTCTGCCTTCCGTGGCGATACCTCATCTTCTCCCTGGAACTCCATATCTGGACTTTGGTTTTGGGAGAATAAAAGTTTCGGTTGGGTAAAAATCTTCCCGACTGCTGGATATATATTTGTCAGTGTTCAGTAAGGGGTGAGGAGTTCTGGATTATGGGAGTGAAGAGAAGCTTTTGGAGACCGGCCCTTGTTGTCAGCCGGTGTATAGAATTTGATCCCGTCAGGTACAACGGGGATATGATAGGAAGTCCACTCGTCCGTTCTATGAAACCGTTTGTCACCTTCATTCCGGTCTGCCCTGAGGTTGAGATCGGGCTTGGCATCCCCAGGGATACGATTCGGATCGTAGAACAGAATGGCAAACTGCATCTCATCCAGCCATCCACAGGACGGGATCTGACCGAACTGATGCAGGGATTCTGCCGGGGCTTCCTGGATGAGATCCCGCCAGTTGATGGCTTTATCCTGAAGAACAAGTCCCCGACCTCAGGAATATCCGATGTGCGGCGGTATCCTTCCGCAGAGCCGTCATCTCCCATAGGAAAGGGTCCGGGTTTCTTCGGGGGCATGGTGCTGGAGCGCTTCAGCGGCTATCCGATCGAGGATGAGGGGAGGCTGAGGAACCGGAGGATCAGGGATCATTTTCTCACACGGATCTTCCTTCTGGCTGATCTCAGGCATGTGGAAGAGATCGGATCCATGAAGGCGCTCATCCGCCTCCATACAGAGAACAAGCTCCTCTACCTCTCCTACAGCCAGGTGCTGCAACAGAGGCTCGGCCGGATTGTTGCGAATGCCGGGAAAAAGCCTCTCCCCCTTCTCATTAAGGAGTACAGGGAGACTCTTCTCGGCGGTATGAAGGCAGGACCCCGGTATACTGCCGAGATCAATGTGATCCTCCATGCATTCGGGTACCTGAAAGACTCATTATCCAGGGACGAGAAGGCATTCTTCCTTGAAGAGCTTGATTCGTACCGGAAGGGCAGAGTGCCGGTCTCTGTCATGAAGACGCTTCTTGCGGCATGGATTCTCAGAAGTAATGCCCCGGCACTTGCCGGACAGACATGGTTTGCACCATTCCCCGATGAGTTCATGGCCCTTGATCCGGAGGATACCGAGCGGGGGCGGGATATGTGGGAGTCGGAGATCAGCTGATCCGGGTCCCCACCAGGTAATGGCGGCGATGGCCGGTGATCCGCACACGGCATCTGGTTCCGATCGGAAGGGTCTCACCGATGATCACCGGCCGGTATGCGCCGTCCCGTGAGGAGACTGATCCTTCCTGCACAACTTCGGTGACGAGTACATCCAGCTCCTCACCGATGAATCCGGAATAGATCCGATCGAAGATCTCCCCGGCAACCATGGTTGCCAGCCGGGATCGGTCCTTCTTGAACCGATCCGGCATATCAGCCCTGCTGGCAGCCGGTGTCCCCGGCCGGTTCGAGTACCGCGTGATATTGATCTTCTCTGGCTCAATCACCCGGAGGAGATCGATCGTCTCTGCAAAGTCTTCATCTGTCTCACCCGGAAACCCGCAGATGATATCAGTTGAGATCCGGGCAGAGGGGAACCTTGAACGGATTGCACTGACAATCGCAATCACATCATCACGGCAGTACCGCCGCCCCATCTGCCCGAGCACCGCATCTGATCCTGATTGCACCGGGATATGGAAGAATAAGAAGATCTGATCGTTTCTGCAGGCATCAAGGACATCATCGAGGATCGGCATGAGGGTGTCCGGGTTCATCATCCCAAGCCGCACCCGGTACGATCCCGGTACCCTCCCGACCGCCTCCAGCAGTCCGGCAAGGCTCTCCCCCCGATCCATCCCCCATGCAGAGAGATCCTGTGCTGTCAGCTGCACCTCGACAGCACCCTCTCTCACCAGTCCTTCAAGCTCATTGACAATCTCTTCCAGGGGATGGCTAAGAAGCGGCCCCCTTGCTTTCCGGGTGATACAGTACGTGCAATGGCCCGGGCATCCCTGTGCCACCTGGAGGATGGCAGGGTTCCCGGAGGGGTAAACTCCCGTCTTCTGGAAATGGTAGTGAATGGTATCCGGATCGATCACGAATCCCCCGCAATCCGGATCGATCTTCGGGAGGCAGCCGGTGACGAAGAGGTTCCGATCCCGGCATTCGGCAATCCTCTTCCTCATCTCCCGTTCTGTTTTTTCGATTACAATACAGGTATTGATGAGAATGCAGTCTGCATCATCGGGAGACGGGGTAATAATACACCCCTGTGACTCCAGAATGATCCTGATCTTCCCTGTATCGCCGTAATTATAGGTGCACCCGTAGGTCTCGATGTAGACTTGTTTATTCCATATCCCGGTGATTGAATCCGGCTGTCCTTCTGCGGGTTGCATATCTCCTCTATCAGATCGGTGCGGACCTACAAAAAAGAGATGATACCGGATCATCCGGCTCCCTATCATCTCCGCTGATCCCGCCCATGCCCGGAGAAGTCTATATCTCTTCCCGGGTCAAGGTTGAGGTGAGGTGCAGGAGAATGCAGCAGAACACCCTCTCCGGAGATGGTTCCATAAGTGGCAGGCTTGAGAGGATACGCGTATTTGGCGCAAAATACACCCCGGATCAGGATCATGACGAGCAGGTGATGAAGAATGCCCTCATGCTCTTTGACCAACTCGCCCCCCTGCATGGCCTATCGGGAGAGGAACGCTTCCTCCTCCAGGCAGCAGCCATCCTGCATGATATCGGGTGGAGCCAGCCGGACGCGGCCCATAACAAGACCGGAGCCCGGATGGTCCGGGCAGACACCTCCCTTCCCCTGAAGAGGGATGAGCGGGAGATAATAGCTCTGCTTATCCGGTATCATAGAAAAACTCCGCCCTCCCTCCGGCAAAGGCGCTTTGCTGAACTGAATCAGGGAGACCGGGAACGCGTGCAGAAGCTCGCCTCCCTCCTCAGGATCTCAGACGCCCTCGATCGCTCACACCAGTCTCTTGTCGATACCATCACCGCCACGATAGGTGGGGATGAGGTGATCCTCCACTGCTCTTCACGGAGCGAAGGGTACCCTGAATGCGAATATGCACTGGAGCGTTCAGATCTCTTCACCGCCCTCTTCTCCCGCGAGGTGGTCATCGACTGGAGGGTAACTCCTTAACGGGAGAACCGCTCTGCCACCCGTTCAAGCCAGGACTTTCTGAGTTCCCGCTCCCGGAGATCCTCTTCAAGCTCCCTCACCTGTGACCAGAGTGTTCTCAGTTCCGATCGCGAGAGGGCGACCTCTTCCCGGAGACTTGTGATCTCACGGAGGATCAGGCCGGTATCTGCTTCCATGCCGTCACGGATTGCGCCAAGCCGGTGATCGATTGCGTTTGTCCTCTCCCCGGCCAGCCGGGAGGCGATGGCGATCTCATCCAGCAGATCAGATCCCTGTGGGGATGGTGGCGGGGTTGCTGATCGCACCCCTCTCTGCTTCTTCTCTCTCTCCTCATCCATCCCGATCTCATGGAGGGGCTTTCCACCACGGAGAACCGCCATAATCCCCTCATGGCTTAATCCCTGTGATGTCAGATCGGCGATCACACGGAACCGTTTGAGGGCACTCTGTTCATAGATCCTGACTTTTCCGATCGTCCGATGCGGAAGAAAGTCATTATATTCATCTGCATAGTGCCGTACCAGGTCTTCTGACAGGGAGAGAAGGCTTGCGA
>NZ_JARVGN010000152.1 GCF_029762515.1 Methanocalculus sp.
GACCAAGACCGCCGAGAACACCTTCCGCGACCTCCAGATTGCCGCCGCGAACCAGCTTGCCCTCTACTGCGAGGCGATGGGCGTGAACTTCTATGATGTCCGGACCGGGATCGACTCGCTGAAGGGCGAGGGGATCACCCGTGCCATCCTCTGGCCAGGTGCCGGGGTCGGCGGCCACTGCCTGACGAAGGATACCTATCACCTGGAGCGGGGGGTGCAGCTCGCCGCAGAAGCAAGAGATACAACAGAAGCCGGAACTGCCGGAGAAGCAACAGCAGCAGAAACACCCGAAGAAACAGGAAGCACACCAGAACCTGAAAAAGCAGGAGAATCCCCGGTAGCAAGAAAACCAGGCACCACCCCCCGCCTCGACTATCCCGAGGGCCGGCCCTCGCTCTATACTCTCGCCCGCGATATCAACGACTTTATGCCCACCCATATGCTCCACCTCACCGAGGCCGCCCTTGCAGAAGCCGGAAAGGCCCTTGCCGGGGCCCGGATCGCCCTCCTCGGCTGGGCCTTCATCAACGACAGCGACGACGCCCGGAACAGCCCGTCCGAGCCATTTTATCAGGCTGCAACGGCGGCGGGCGCCGAGGTCCGGGTGCATGATCCCTGGGTGGACCCGGCGACGTCGCCGGATCTGCCGAATCCCGATCAGCCGGACGGCGGCCTCACCATGGATCTCGAGCAGGCGCTCGCCGGTGCGGATGCCGTGGTGATCTTCACCGGGCATGCGGCGTACCGGGCTCTCACTCCCGAGCAGGTGAAGCGGCTCTGTGGGTGCGAGAAGCCAGCGATCGTGGATGGGAGGAATATTGTGGAGCCGGAGGAATGGGTGAAGGCAGGGTTTGTGTATAGGGGTGTGGGACGGGGGGAGTGGAACCACTCACTCAATCACTCACCAACTCATCGTTAAAAGGAAGGTGTGATTATTGATTTCTGGACTAGATCGATATATGCAAATAATAAAGACACGAATACTCAAGAAATCGCATCTCAGCGTTTACTCTCTGGTGATTATGTGATATTTTCATTACTCGGAACCGATTATTTTATGCGGTTAATGGTGCCTATTTTGAAGATCAAAAGGGGCGAATCTACGTTATCAATAACAACCAGAAAATATCAAATCAGATCTGTGGGTTTACATGAGTTCTGAGAATGTATTCCAGGGCAGCCCCACCGCCCGTGTCAAGAATGGCATCATGGCCCGCCTGAAGAAGTCGATGAAGCGGTATCGCCGGACCTATACTATCTTAGAGTTCTACTCACGGGGCTTCAAGCGCCACCTTCTCGCCCTCCTTGTCTTCTCGATGCTCCTCGGTCTGATGGAGACGTTTCAGATTGTGCTCTTGTATCCTATCCTGAATGCCTCATTTAATATTCAGGATGCCGGGATTCCGTTCCTAGAGCCCCTCTACAATTTGATGCGAAGTGTCAGTGATCTCCCTGATGTCGTCATCTTCTGCCTATTGTTCATTATTTTTGTCTTCCTGACGTTTCTGGTAATGATAATGTACAAGCTAATCTCGCTTCTCTTCACAAAGGCAGTTATTGTCAAAACAAAAGGTATGTTGTTTAATAAGCTTAAAGAGAACGATTACCGGTATTTCGTAGACAACAGGCAGGGAGATGTACTCTATAATGTGATCACCTCACCCGGACAGATCAATCTGTTATTGGATCAAGCAACCATCATGTTTTCGAATATTGTTGTGATCCTTGTAATTCTTACTGCACTCTTCTTCATGAGTCCGGTTGCCATGATGATCCTTGTCGTTGGGGGGATTGGATTCATCCTCCCTGTCAGACACGTTGGGAGCCGGGTCGCCTATCGCATCGGGAGGGCCCAGATGTCATCGATCTCCTCAGAGAATGCAGTCATTACGCAGTATGTATCCGGGCTCCGGCAGATACGATCCGTTCATGCTGATAATTACTGGAATAAACAGTATACAAAAGCACTTCAAATGTACTGGGATCACTATGTGAAGGCAAGGTTTACAGAATATATTCCATCAGCACTCTTACATCCAATATTCTTTATAGGGATAGCTGCAATTGTGATAACACTGTATTCAATCTACATGGATCAGTTCCTCATAATTATCCCGCTGATCGGAACATTTGCCTACTCTGCTCTAAAAATTCTGCCACGACTTTCGAATCTTAGTAGCAGTAATATGCATATTATGAACTCATATCCAGCTCTTGAGCGGATCTATAATTTCCTCAACGAAACCCAGTACAACACCATTCAGAATGGCATTGCCACATTCGAGGCTCTCACCTCCGATATCATCTTCGAGGATGTCGGTTTCCAGTACTATGAAGGTCAGAATCTGATCACCGATGTCAATCTCACGATACAAAAAAACCAGTTCACCGCCCTCGTCGGTCATTCGGGATCTGGTAAATCAACGATCGTATCCCTCCTCCTCCGGTATTATGATGTCACCGAAGGCAGGATCACCATCAATGGTATCGATCTCCGGGAGTATGACATCGCCACCTTCCTTTCAAAAGTCGGATACGTGAGTCAGGATACCTTCATCTTCAATGCATCTGTCCGGGAGAATATCGCCTTTGGCGGCGATTACACCGATGACCAGATCATTGAGGCGGCCAGAAAGGCGAATATCCACACTTTCATCGCCGCCCTTCCAGAGGGATATAACGCAATCGTCGGTGACCAGGGACTGAAGCTATCCGGCGGCGAGAAGCAGCGGGTCGCAATCGCCAGAGCGTTAGTCCGTGAACCCGAGATCCTTGTGCTGGACGAGGCGACGAGCAATCTGGACAATGAGTCCGAGGCGATCGTCCAGGCATCCATCAACCAGATATCAGAAACGATCACCACCTTCATCATCGCCCACCGGCTCTCGACGATCCGGCAGGCTGATACGATCTATGTGATAAGCAAAGGGAGGATTGTGGAGAACGGGGGGCATGAGGAGTTGCTTGAGATGAAGGGGAAGTACTGGGAGTTGTATGAGAAAGGGGTGTGAATGAAAACAATCACATTGTTTAATGGATATATTATGGAATAGTCATGACGATAAATGGAGTATAAGTTATGTTCACCAACAAATCAATCCTCATAACCGGCGGCACCGGCTCCTTTGGCAAACAGTTTACCAAGACCATCCTGGAGCGGTATGATCCAAAGAAAGTGATCATTTACTCCCGCGATGAGCTGAAGCAGTTCGAGATGGAACAAGTTTTCAATCAGGAATGCATGCGCTACTTCATCGGCGATGTCCGCGATCGCGATCGCCTTACAATGGCGATGCGGGGCGTGGATTATGTGATCCATGCGGCCGCCCTGAAGCAGGTGCCGGCCGCAGAATACAACCCAATGGAGTGTATCAAGACGAATGTCTATGGCGCTGAGAATGTGATCCACGCGGCGCTTGCAAATAAGGTACAGAAGGTGATTGCGCTCTCGACAGATAAGGCAGCAAATCCAATCAATCTCTATGGTGCAAGCAAGCTCGCCTCTGATAAGCTCTTTGTGGCAGCAAATAATATCGCCGGGCAGGATCCGACCCGGTTTTCGGTGGTGCGGTATGGGAATGTTGTCGGATCAAGGGGTTCGGTTGTCCCGTTCTTTAAGAATCTCATCCAGAATGGCACCGATCACCTCCCAATCACCGATGATCGGATGACCCGGTTCTGGATCACGCTCCAGCAAGGGGTTGATTTTGTGCTGAAGGGTTTTGAGCGAATGCAGGGAGGGGAGCTCTTTGTCCCGAATATTCCATCAGTCAGAATTGTAGATCTGGCAACCGCAATGGCACCGGATCTCCCCCAGCGGATCATCGGTATCCGTCCTGGTGAGAAACTGCATGAGGTGATGTGCCCGGGGGATGATTCGCATCTCACACTTGCATTCAATGATCACTATGTCATCCGACCTACTATTCAGTACTCCTACTGGGTTGACTTTATTACAAATAAGCTGGGTGAGACGGGCTGTCCGGTAAACCAGGACTTTGAATACAATTCCGGGAAGAATCCGCATTTCCTCACGATTGACGAGATCAAACATATCAACCATATCTCTGGGCTAGAATGATTCCCTACGGACGGCAGGATATAAGGCAGGAGGATATCGATGCGGTTATCGATGTCCTTAAGTCAGATCTCATCACCCAGGGCCCGGTTGTGCCCCGGTTTGAGGAGGCAGTCGCTGCCAAAGTTGGTGCCAGATATGGTGTGGCGGTGAATAGCGGTACCTCTGCCCTTCATGTGGCGTGTCTGGCACTTGGGCTTGGGCCGGGGAATCAATTATGGACAAGCCCGATCACCTTTGTTGCATCTGCGAACTGTGGCCTTTACTGTGGTGCTCAGGTTGATTTTGTAGATATTGATCCTGTCACCTACAACCTCTCTCCTGAAACACTAGAGAAGAAACTTCTTGATGCAGATGAGAAAAGTTGCTTACCTGATATTGTCGTCCCGGTGCACTTCTGTGGTCAATCCTGTGACATGGAGCGGATTCATGAGCTTTCACAAAGTTTTGGATTTAAGGTAATTGAGGATGCATCGCATGCACTTGGCGGGCGGTATAAGGATTATCCAGTTGGCTGTTGCAGATACAGTGACATCACCGTCTTCAGTTTCCATCCTGTGAAGATCATCACAACCGCTGAAGGAGGAATGGCTGTTACAAATGACGCTGCCCTTGCCGAAAAGATGCAACTGCTCAGAAGCCATGGCATCACCCGTGATCCAGAACTGATGACCCATGTATCAGATGGTCCATGGTATTATCAGCAGATTGATCTTGGATATAATTATCGGATGACTGATATTCAGGCTGCTCTTGGCATCTCTCAGTTGAATCGGCTTGATGAATACGTGACCCGCCGCCATAAGATTGCTGAGCGGTATAATCGCCTGCTTTCGGATCTTCCGGTCAAGGTTCCTTTTCAGCACCCTGACGCTTATTCAAGTTGGCATCTATATGTGATTCGGCTACATCTG
>NZ_JARVGN010000153.1 GCF_029762515.1 Methanocalculus sp.
CCCCAAGTGCAACAACAACAGCTGCCCTTTTCGCCGGATCAGGGGATGACAGGAAGGCAAGCAGACCGGGAAGAGCAGGTTCGCCAATCGTGCCGAGGGCAAGCGCGGCCCTGCTCCTCACATAGGAATCCGGATCATCAATAAGTGAAAGGAGGGGTGCAACAGCCCGTGGGTCTTCGGTCTCCCCAAGAGCAATCGCCACCTTCCACCGGACATCCTCATCAGGATCATCAAGGAGCGTGATCAGGGGACCAACAGCAGGCGTACCTATCCGGGCAAGCGCTTCTGCTGCCTTCCACCGGAGCCCCGAATATGCATCGCTTTTCAGGGTCTCAACAAGGAGCTCGATCGCACGGGGATCGCGGAGGAGGCCGAGGGCATCGATTGCCAGATAGCGTTGATCCAGCTCACCATGAGCAAGGACATTCAGAAGAGCCGGGAGATCAACCGCCTTTCTCATCTTCACGATATCACCCTCGCTCACCATCATCGCACGCACCCGGTACATGCTGTCCTCCAGCACTTCCCTGACATGGCCCTGCCTGATATATGTCGAAAAGAGATACCCTGAGAGAACCCCTGTAGTGATGAAGGAACCCGCACGGAGAACCGCATCCGTCGTCACCGTTCCCGTCAGCACAAACTCCGCGTAGAGATGCACGACTGCGAGATACCCGCCAGCGGCCACACCATAGTACCTGAAATAGAAGGCTGAGACGATGATAATGATATAATAAAGATGAGTATAGGCCGTTACAACACCATATCCGGCATGAAAGATCAGCTCTGCTGCTGAGGCAAGGAGGAGGGCAAGGATAACAATGGTGATCTGGAGATTCCGATCTCCGGGCTGATCCATACCTTTCTATCATGCATTGTGGGATATATGTCCATCGAAAGGGCCACAAAACAATGATCAGGGAGAGCATGGGTCAATCGGAAGGGAGGAGCCATCACCCGTTCGGGAGCAGGCGTTTCACCAACTGATCATTCGGAGATTTGGGAAAAAACCAATCATGTTTGGGATCACCTCATCTCTCCCAAACTACAGAGATTAGAATAGCGACCCGCAGTCCCCGGCAAATGGGGAAGTAGTGGGGATCTGGCGGGGTCGCAGGACAGAACAGACAGGAGGTGAAGAAAAGAAGAAGACCATACCATCCCGGACGAAGGCTTGCGGAGGCCCTGCTGTCCGGGCTATTCAATGGAATACCATCACTTCAGCCAATGGTTACCAAAACCTCATCCAGGTGCCCCGATATGATATGCTGAATGCACCAGCCACCGGGCACTCTTCTCCGTTCTCCCTTTTGAGTTTATATCCCGGTTCTTACGCTTAATCCGAATACTTTTCGGTCGACATACTTATCAACCAAATACCAGATATATCATCAGTTCAGGAGATTATTGTATATGCAGCACCGGCACCAGGGAGGCGAACATTCTATACCTCTCAGAAACAGAGGATGTAACGTGAAGAACCTCTCACGAAAGGCAGAAGACTATCTCGAGGCAATCTATCGGGTCACGAGCACCAAGGGATATGCCCGGACAAAAGATGTCGCCCATGAACTCGGGGTCAGGCCATCAACCGTTGTTGAGATGTTCCGGAAACTCCACTCCTTCGGCTTAATTGAGTACCGGAGATACGAAGGGGTTGTCCTCCTGCCGGAAGGCGAGTCGATCGGAAGATCGGTTCATCTCCGTCATGAGACCCTCAAGGAGTTTCTTCTGCTCCTGAAAGTTCCTGAATCTATTGCCGAGAAGGACGCCTGTTTCATGGAGCACGAGCTGCATCCGGAAACGATCCATCAGATCCGTTCCCTCCTCGACTGCTTTGGTTCAGATACCGAAGCAGCAGAAACCTTAAGACGCCACCTGACAGCAGCACGGCTCTCCCGTGCCTGAGGCAACCTTTTTTATTCTATCCACCGTATTACCAGTTGTTCTCAATGGATACCGGCATCCTGCTTGTTGGGATTGTCCTTCTTGTCACGATCATCCTCTTTGTGAGTGACCGTATCAGGATCGATCTTGTCGCAATCGGCGCTGCAATTGCTCTTGCGTGGCTTGGCCTCATCACACCAATGGAAGCGGTATCAGGCTTTGCCTCAAACGCGGTGATGGCGATGGCAGGGGTGATGATCCTCGGCTATGGGATCGAGAGGACCGGTATCACCTCCAGACTCGCCCGCTCGATCGTCCGGTATGCCGGAACAGAAGAGCGGCGTGTCAGCTCGACGATCGGTATCACAGTCGGCCTCCTCTCCTCGGTGATGCAGAATATCGGGGCAGCCGCCCTCTTCCTCCCGGCGATGAGAAGGATCAGCAAACAGACAAAGATCCCGGTATCCCGGCTGATGATGCCGATGGGATTTGCCGCCATCCTCGGTGGGAGCATCACGATGATCGGCTCCGGCCCCCTGATCGTCTTAAACGACCTTCTCAGCCAGTCAGGTGCAGAGCCCTTCGGCCTCTTCGCCGTCACCCCGATCGGCCTTGTCCTTTTAATCGCCGGGGTCGCACTCTTCGCCTTCTTTGGGAACGCAATCCTCCCGCAGAAGGAGGAAAAGAGACCTGGCCCGACCGTGGCAGAGATCTGGGAGATCGACCACCCGGTGCGTACCTGCACGCTCCCTCCAAAATCCCCCTTTGTCGGGCAGACCCGTGAAGAGGCATTCTTCAAGGTCCGGTACGGGCTCGATCTCCTCGCGGTCAGGACCTACAAGGATATCACAGTCGCTCCGTCACGCTCAACCCGTCTCGAGCCTTCCCAGGAGCTGGCATTCCTCGGATCTGCTGAGAACTTTGAGAGGTTTATCGAGGATTCAGGCTGTATCCCCACCGTCGACGACAGCAGGCTGAAAGAGATCCTGGATGGCGAGGGATTCGGGTTTGCAGAACTGACCGTCCGGCCAAAGGCTTCCATCATCGGGAAGACACCGCGTGAGATCGGGTTTCGGCAGCGGTTCTCGATCGAGCCGATCCTCCATGTCAGCGGAGAGACCGAGAACCGTGTCGACTTCTCGGATATCCCGCTTGCCGCCGGTGACACCATCGTTGCCTTCGGCTCATGGGACACACTCCGGCTTCTTGCCGGAAACCGCGATCTGATCCTGCTCACTCATCCCGAAGGCGAGGAGATGCGACATAGCAAAGGCACACTCGCGGTTCTTATCTTTGCTTTCGCATTATCCCTGACCATGACCGGTGTTCCCCTCTCGCTTGCACTCCTTACCGGTGCTGCGGGAATGGTGATCACTGGTGTCCTCTCGATCGATGAGGCATACCACGCCATTGAATGGAAGACGGTTGTCCTGATCGCCGGGCTGATTCCCCTTGGGATAGCGATGGAGAAGTCCGGAGCGGCCGCTCTCATCGCAGGATCTCTCACAGAAGCGCTCATCGGCACCCACCCGATAATTATCCTCGCAGCAGTTGCGGTGCTTGCAACCCTTCTCTCACTGATCATCTCAAATGTCGCCGCAACCGTCCTGCTGGTGCCGCTCGTGATGCTCACTGGTTCAGGGACCGGGATCGAGCCGACCGCCCTTGCACTCCTTGTGGCGGTCTGTGCCTCGAACTCCTTCATCCTCCCGACCCACCAGGTAAACGCCCTCCTGATGGGTCCCGGGGGATACAGCACAAAAGACTATCTTAAAGCAGGCAGTGTGATGACAGTGATCTTTATCGCAATCGCCACAACACTCATTTACCTCCTCATCGCATAGGCAGTTGAAGCGCCTATGATCATCCAGCATTTTTTTACTCCCGGCATCGCCCACAGCTCCTATATCGTTGCCGGGAACAAATCATGTGCCGTCATCGACCCATCACGGGATATCGGACGGTACATCGGGTATGCAATGCAGAACAACCTGAAGATCACCCATATCCTCGAGACGCACCTGCACGCGGATTTTGTCTCGGGCCATCTCGATCTCGCTGATCTGACCGGTGCTGCAATTTATGCACCTAAATCCGGAAACTGTGCCTTCCCGCACACCCCTGTTGCCGAAGGCGATACAATCGAGCTTGAAGATATCCGGTTTGCAGTGATCGATACCGCAGGCCATACCCCTGAACATATCGCCTACATCGCCACCGATCCCGCCCGTGGCGAGACACCGGTTGCCCTCTTCCCGGGCGACACCCTCTTTGTCGGGGATGTCGGGAGGCCGGATCTCTTCCCCGGAATGGCAGAGGAACTTGCATCTTCCCTCTATGACAACCTGCATACAAAGATCATGACCCTCCCCGACGAGGTTGAGGTCTATCCGGCACATGGCATGGGTTCTCTCTGCGGGAGGGCGATGGCGGCAAAGCGGACGAGCACAATCGGGTATGAGAAGAAGTACAACTACGCCCTCCTGATTAAGACAAAAGAGGAGTTCATCCGTGCCCTCACCTCGGATATGCCCGCAGCACCTGACCATTTCGCCCGCTGTTCCGAGATCAACAGGAAGGGGCCGGAGCTGATGCGAAATCTCAGGCAACCTGTCCCCATTGAACCGAAGGATTTCTCTGAGAAGATCAAGGGTGGTGCACTGCTCCTGGATGTCCGGAGCTATCCCGCATTCTCTGGCATGCATATCCCAAAGACCTGGCATATTGATCTCACCGGGAGTTTTGCCACGCAGGCGGGCTGGGTGCTCCCTCCGGATCAGGAGATTGTTCTGGTTGTCGAGGGAAAGCAGCAGGCAGAGGAAGCCGCCCTCCAGCTGAGGCGTGTCGGGTTTGACACCATCAGCGGATTCCTCGAAGGCGGGATGCTTGCCTGGGGAACAGGAGCATTCCCGATCTCACGGGTGCCGGTGATCCCGCCTGAAGAGGCAGATACACTGGTGAAGAGCGGCAAGGCGACCTTAATCGATGTCAGATCACAGGAGGAGTGGGATCACACCCATGCAGAGGGATCAATTCATATCCCCTGGCATGATCTCAGGACCCGCTATACAGAGCTGAAGGAGGAAAAGCACTACATCGTCATG
>NZ_JARVGN010000154.1 GCF_029762515.1 Methanocalculus sp.
CGGCATGGTAGTCGTTCATGCGGTTTATGACGATCAGATCGTTCATAATCTCGTTGATCTCATTTGCTACGCTAAGGATGTCCCGTACAGTAAGGATTCCGATGACTTTTTTCTCCGCATTCACGACCGGTAACCTTCGGACACGGTTAATGACCATCATCCGTGCAGCATCGGCAATAGCTGCATCTGAATCGATCGTGATCAGCGGTGTGCTCATCACTTCCTTTACGTATACCTCGCCAGGTTTTCTGTCTTTTGCCATAACCTTGCAGTTGAAATCCTCCTCAGTAACAATGCCAATCGGCAGATTGTTCTGTAGCACGATACAGCTCCCGACCTCATCACGGCACATTGCACGTGCAGCCTCTGCAGTTGTTGCATTGGCATCGATTGTAGTCGGATTGAGTTTCATCACCTCCCGTACAGGGACGCGGGTTTCGAAGTCCATGTTGTCATTCTGTCTCATTTTCGTTTCACCTCCTTTTCTGCTCTCTTCGCTGATGACACATCTACTATGCAACGCCCATATTAAAAGATTCGTAAACCAGACACCCTGAGATGGTTTTGGTCTGCGGAGTCTCCTCACCAGCACTATTTTGGCAATAGGTGGGTAGTATTAATAAGAATTGGGAGAAGAGTACAAGTACCATGGCAGATCAGGTAACTGCCAGTGTTCAGGGGTTGACAGATGAGTATGTTTACTCGGGCTAAAAAAAGATTGAGTAAGTTTTTTCAGAATATTTTTCGCAGGAAACGTTCCAGAATAGGCATTTATGGCCCCCCAAATGCAGGGAAAACCACACTGGCGAACCGGATTGTCCGTGACTGTTCGGGTGACGCGATTGGTCCTGTTTCAGAGATTCCGCATGAAACACGCCGGGCACGGCGACGGGAAGATGTGGTGATCACCGGAGCAAACGGAAATACCCTCTCACTGGATATTGTCGATACTCCGGGTGTGACAACCAAGATCGACTATCATGAGTTTCTGGAATACGGCCTTGAGCAGGATGAAGCGATCTCCCGTGCACGTGAGGCAACCGAGGGTGTTGCAGAGGCGATGCACTGGCTCAGGGAGGATATCCATGGTGTCATCTATGTGATGGACAGCACACTGGATCCCTTCATGCAGGTGAATATCATGATGGTCGGGATTATCGAGAGCCGGGATCTCCCGGTGGTGATCGTCGCAAATAAGACAGACCTCCCCGATGCAGCACCATCGCGTATCAAGAGTGCATTCCCCCAGCACCCGGTCATCTCATTATCGGGACTTGAAGGGACAAATATGGAAGAACTCTACGATATGATGACCGAACACTTCAGGTGATCTCAATGATACAGGGAGTACAAATCGAACTCATCTCCGCAGATCGGCTTACAAATCTTACAACAATGGAGAAGATCAGGACGATCCTCGACTCGGTCATCCTCGGTAATATTGTTGTCCTTGAGCATGGTCTTACGCCGGATGAACAGAGTATGCTGGTTGAGGTGACTATGAGGGAGATCCGGCCCGGTGGCTTTTCAGGGATAGAGATGGAGACCTATCCGGGTAAAGAGGCTGAATCCGGCGGCATATTTGGGCGGCTCTTCAAAGGGAAGAAACCCCGGCAGGGAAGAATGACTGTGATCGGTCCTGCGGGCCAGCTGAAGATGCTGAAGATTGAACGTGACCGGCTTGTTGCCTGGGCCTCGCTCACATCGGGAGGATAATCAGTACCATGCCTCACAAATGTACCCAGTGTGGCCGCGAGTTTCGGGATGGCTCAACTGAGATCCTGAGGGGGTGCCCAAGCTGTGGAGGGAAGAAATTCTTCTACGTCAGCGAGAAGGTGAGGCATAAGGACGTCCTTGAAGAGAAGAGTATAAGTGAGATCGCAGAAGAGACGAACGAACCGATCCTTGAAGTCAAAACCCCTGAAAAACCCCATGCAGATATGTATGATCGGGTCGAGAGTGTCCGGATCGTTGGTCCCGGGAGTTATGAGCTAAATATTGAGAAACTTGCCAGAAGTGATGAGCGGGTCATTGGTGTCGGCAAGGATGGCAGCTATGTCGTTGATCTCATCTCGATGTCAAAGGCAAAAGGCAAAAAGCCGAAGACGAAGAAATAATCTCATCAATATTCGCCCGATTTTCTTTTTAAAGCCCTATCTTCGCATTATTTCCCAATCCTCCCCAATCTTTAAATAGTATGATGAGCTACAGATAACTGGATTTCTAACAGTAGTGGCCACCTGACCGCACCATGCATTCTCTTTGTATGCTTGTTCCGGGGTGTGTCGTTTCTATCGAATGTACCATACACTGGTACAGACAGATACCCGTCACGGAGGTGATTCTATGACAACACGCTATATCACATCGGTCTCTCAGATTCCGGGGCTCTCGGCTGAGGAGAAGAAAGATATCGGGAAAGTTGAAAACTGGTTCTCTTTCAAGGCAAGTGAATATTATCTGAACCTCATCGACTGGTCTGATCCATATGATCCGATCAGAAGGCTGATCATTCCTGATCCTGGTGAGATTGAGGCAGAAGATGGCGATCTTGATCCTTCAGGCGAATCGACATATACGGTAGTACCAGGTCTTCAGCATAAGTATGCACGTACCGGCCTTCTGCTCGTCTCAGACCGGTGTGCAGGCCTCTGCCGGTATTGCTTCAGAAAACGCCTCTTCGTTGAGGGGGCGGATGAGATCTCTCCTGATGTGACCGCCGGGATTAACTACATCAGGAAACATCCCGAGGTGACAAATGTCCTCCTCACCGGTGGTGATCCCCTGATGCTCCCGACAAGGAAACTCCGCGAGATTATCGCAGATATCAGGACGATTGATCATGTTCATATCATCCGGATAGGGAGCAAGATGCTGGCATATAATCCGATGCGTATCTCAGAGGATACGGAACTTCTTGGTCTCCTTCGCGAATACAGCCTGCCTGAGAAGCGGATCTACCTGATGAGCCAGTTCACCCATCCGCGTGAGATCACGCCGGAGGCCGAAAAGGCAATTTCCGCTCTGATTGATGCGGGTGTCATGATCCTGAACCAGACTCCGATTCTACGTGGAATAAATGATTCAGGTGATCTGCTGGCTGAACTCTTCCGGAAACTCTCCTTCGTTGGTGTGTCTCCCTACTATATCTTCCAGTGCCGCCCGACACATGGAAATCATATCTATTCTGTCCCCATCGAGGAGAGCTACCGGATATTTGAGGAGGCACGATCGCAGGTCTCCGGCATTGCCAAGCGTGCACGGTTTGTGATGTCGCATGCCACCGGGAAGATCGAAATTGCTGCCTGTACGAAGGATTACGTGGTGATGAAGTATCATCAGGCAGCAGATCCCGAAGAGATGGGCAAGGTTGTTGTCTGCCGGAGAAACCCCTCGGCATACTGGTTTGATGACTATGTATCGATCGTCGACGAATGCCCCCTCTCCTCAATGGATGGTCCCCGCAATGATCTGGCGACCGGCGCACCCCCGGAAGCTGATACCCTCTCGGAGTGAAGGTTCCCCCTTCCCTCCGATACTCTTAAAGTCTTACCTGTTCTATTAATATACCGCACAGTATGTGCTGGCTGAGGTAAGTCCGACGTGCTCGATGGCACTGCCCGTTATGGGGGCTTGGGATTACGGCGAGTCAGTTAAGGCTCTTTTCGTGACTTACAGTGAATGGCAACTGCCGGACACTCCTGCACTCTCTTGCAGGCAGCTAAACAAAAAATGAGGTATACATGGCACGAATGCATGCACGACGGAGAGGATCGTCGGGTTCTGTCCGTCCTTATAGAACGGATATTCCGGAATGGTCCAACACCGATCTCGCTGAGATCGAGAAGCTGATTGTTGGAATGAAGAAGGATGGCCTTTCTTCCTCTGTCATCGGTATGACGCTCAGGGACAAGTACAGTGTCCCCGATATCAAGCTGGTGACCGGTAAACGTATCGGAACAATCTTAAAGGAGAACGATCTTGTCTCCGAGATCCCCGAAGATCTTCGGAACCTGATGCAGAAGGCTCTTGGAATGCGGAAGCATCTCTCTGAAAATAAGAAGGATATCCACAACAAGCGCCAGCTCCAGCTGACCGAGTCAAAAGTCAGAAGACTGGTCAGGTACTATACAAAGTCAGGAAAGCTCCCGAAAGGGTGGACATACAAACCGGAGACCGCAGAGATTCTCCTTTCACGATAAATTATGCCTCTTTCGCCGTCAACTGAATTGCTTGCACAGCACCTGAAGTCATCAGGCTTTGTGGAGATCTATGCCCATCACGATGTCGATGGGGTAGCAGCGGCATCAATTCTATGTACGGCGTTAACAAGAATTCACGTTCCATTTCATCTTCATATTCGTTCAACAATCAGGACAGAGATGATCCCAACCGACACACCGGTTCTCCTCTGCGACTTTGGGTCGTCACTATCTGATCTCCCTGATTCGGTGATGGTTATAGACCACCATATCCCGTCATTTTCTGGTGAGTTCCATGTCAACCCGAGGCTCTTTGGCATCGATGGAGATCTTGAACTCTCGGCATCGGGAGCTGCATATTATGTTGCACGTGAGCTTGGTGAGAACCGCGACCTAGCAGGGCTTGCAATCCTTGGAGCAATCGGGGACAGGCAGGAGTTTCTGGGTCCAAACCGCGAGATCCTGAATGAAGGGATCGGCAACGGAGTGATCTCGACCAGGCCGGGCTTCATGCCTGCCGGCCGGACTCTCTATGATCGCCTCTTCCTGGCAACGGATCCATATCTTCCGGGGATATCCGGCAATGAGACTGTATGCAGGGAGATGGCGGGGCTCGTCCATCCGGATCGGCCCGCAGAAGAAGATTCATTCTTCCTCTCGCGGCTCGTACTCGGTGTCGATGAAACCGCATCTGCAATTGCGCTTCAGAGGCTTGTATCGGACAGCT
>NZ_JARVGN010000155.1 GCF_029762515.1 Methanocalculus sp.
TAGACGGCAGCCTGCTGGTGCGGATTCTCCCCGTACCTGAGCATTCGTCCGGACTGGAACTGGACCGTCAGGACAGACGGGAAGGTGGAGTCCAGGCTGCTTAGATAGTTGCTGATGGCAGCATCATAGGCAGCAGTCCTGGCAAACGCCTTTTTTGCAAGGGAGAGACGGAGTGAAGCAGAAACCGTTCCCTCTGCCATTGCAGTTTCAATCGCCGGGTAATCAGCAGGATCGCAGCAGACAAGAACATCCCTGTAGTTCTTGGCAGCGGCCCTGATCATAGCAGGACCGCCAATATCGATGAACTCAACCAGTTCTTCAAGAGGGAGATCCTGTGCGGACATGGCTTCGAATGGATAGAGGTTCACAACCAGCAGATCGATTCCGGGGATACCGTGCTCCGCCATAACGGAATCATCGATCCCACGCCTGCCGAGGAGACCGCCATGGATCTTCGGATGGAGGGTCTTTACCCGGCCATCCATCATTTCAGGAGAGCCGGTGTAGGCAGAGACCTCGGTGAAGGGTATGCCAGCGTCTTTAAGCGCCTTGCCGGTACCACCTGAACTCAGGATACTGACGCCTGATTCATGAAGAACGCGGGCAAATGCAACAATTCCTGTCTTATCCCAGACAGAGAGGAGAGCCGTTCTCATGTGAGAACTATTGATCGTCAGGATTATTAGAACTCACCCATACCTGACATCCACCAGGAAATGTGAGAAGACGCGATGGGAGCCATACATGATCTTGTACAACTCTCATCAGATAGGGTTTTCACCCGCCTGCGCCCCCTGATCTGCCCTTCGTTCATCCATCACACCCATTAAACGCCATACTCCTATAAAATGTTCAGAAATTGAAAATACGGCTATTTTGCTTCTTCGTATGAATGATACACCGGAGGGCATCCAACACCCATTTACGTAAGGTAAAGGTTAAATTTATATAGAACTGCATTGCAATAGATAGTGTAACACTTTGATGTGATCTTCTATGGAGGATGATGAAACCCAGAGACAGGAAGAGATTGTGAGCAATGAGAGTGAAGCGAGCGAGGTTAAAGATGAAGGAGATTCCATAGTGACTCAGGAAGCATATGAGGAACTCAATAATAAATTCCTCAGGCTCGCTGCTGACTTTGAGAATTTCAAAAAGAGATCCGCACGGGAGAGGGAACAGATCCTCAGGTTCGCAAATGAACAATTTGCACTGGAGATACTGGATATTCTCGACAATTTCGAGCGGGCGCTCAAAGCAGAAGATGCTGATCCCAAAGAGGGGCTTTCGCAGATTCACAAATTATTCCTCTCAATCCTGGAGAGAAACGGCATCACCCCCATCGAATGTGCAAATGTCCGCTTCAACCCAAATGAGCATGAAGCGATCGCAGCCATCCCCTCAGATGAGGAAGAGGGAACGATTGTCGATGAGGTATGCCGCGGGTATTGCATGCATGATAAAGTGATACGATGCGCCAAAGTGGCAGTATCGCAGGGTAAACAAAATAAAGAGTGATAAAAATGGCAGAAAAAATTCTTGGAATTGATCTTGGAACGACATACTCCTGCATGGCGATTATGGAAGGGGGAACCCCGAAGGTGATCCCAAACTCCGAAGGCGCCAGGACAACCCCCTCGGTTGTTGCATTCTCAAAAGATGACGAGCGCCTTGTCGGGAGTGTTGCAAAACGCCAGGCTGTAACGAATCCGACCAGAACTATCGCCTCGATCAAGAGGAAGATGGGAACGAATGAAACCGTTGCAATCGGCGATAAGAAGTATACTCCCCAGGAGATCTCGGCGATGGTGCTTCAGAAGCTGAAGGTCGATGCCGAAGCTTATCTTGGAGAGAAGATCACAAAGGCCGTCATCACCGTGCCAGCATACTTCAATGATGCACAGCGTCAGGCAACAAAGGATGCCGGCAAGATTGCAGGCCTTGAAGTGATGCGGATCATCAACGAGCCAACAGCAAGCTCGCTTGCCTACGGCCTTGACAAAGAGGGTGAGTCGACCGTCCTCGTCTATGACCTTGGCGGCGGTACATTCGATGTCTCGATCCTGACACTTGGCGATGGCGTTTTTGAGGTACTCTCAACTAATGGTATCAACCAGCTTGGTGGAGATGACTTTGATGACCGGATTATTGGTTTCTTAATCGATGACTTCAAGAAGAAGGAGGGAGTCGATCTCAGGAAAGATCCGGTTGCACTGCAGCGGCTGAAGGATGCAGCAGAACGTGCAAAGATCGATCTCTCGACCCTTCAGAAGACGAATATCAACCTCCCCTACATCACCACATCAGACTCGGGACCGAAATTCCTCGACACCGATCTGACCCGTGCAAAGTTCGAGCAGCTGATTGGGGATCTCGTTGACAAGACGATCGATCCTGTGAAGAATGCACTGAAGGATGCAGGACTTGAGGCAAAGGATATCTCGCATGTTCTCCTCGTCGGCGGTTCAACCCGTGTTCCGCTCGTTGTCGAAACCGTCAAGCGGATCACCGGCAAGGAACCTGACAAGGGTATCAACCCCGATGAATGTGTTGCACTCGGTGCAGCGATCCAGGGTGCAGTCCTCTCCGGAGAAGCAAAGGATGTCGTCCTCCTTGATGTGACACCGCTCACGCTCGGTATTGAGACGCTCGGCAATATCGCCACCCAGCTCATCGAGAGGAACACGACAATCCCGACACGGAAGAGCCAGATCTTCTCAACCGCAGCAGACGGACAGACGAGTGTCGAGATCCATGTCGTCCAGGGAGAACGCCAGTTTGCACGTGACAACTTCTCTCTCGGCAGGTTCCAGCTGACCGGAATCCCACCGGCACCCCGTGGAATTCCGCAGATCGAGGTGACATTCGATATCGATGCAAACGGTATCGTACATGTCTCTGCAAAGGATCTCGGTTCCGGCAATGAGCAGTCGATTACGATCACCGGGAAGAAAGATCTCGCAGATGATGATATCGACAAGATGGTCAAAGATGCCCAGCTTCATGAAGAGGAAGACAAGAAGAAGCGCGAGGAGATCGAGATCAGAAACAATGCCGACATGGCAGCATACTCTGCCGAGAAGCTGATCAAGGAGAGCGGCGACAAGCTTGACGATGAGGATAAGACCTCCATCGAAGAGGCTGTAGCCGCACTCAAGACAACACTTGAGGGCGAAGACACCGTTGCCATCAAGGAGAAGATGGATGCCCTTCAGGAAGCTGTCTTCAAAGTCACCACAAAACTCTACCAGAAGGCAGGTGAGGCGGCACAGGAAGCAGGTGCAGGCCCTGAAGCAGGAAAACCTGATGACGATACCGTCGTCGATGCCGACTACGAAGTCAAGAAAGAGTGAGCTGAATGGTTGCGGAGAGCTACTATGACACTCTTGGCGTTCCGAGGAACGCACCGGAGAAAGATATAAAGAGAGCCTACCGCAACCTCGCCCGGAAATATCATCCGGATGTCTGCAAAGAGGAGGGTGCTGAGGATCGTTTCAAAAAGATCAACGAGGCCTACAGCATCCTCTCCGATGCCGATAAACGCCGCCAGTACGACCAGCTTGGTCATGAGGCATATACCAATGCCTCGAAGGGAAGCTACAGTGGTGCAGGTAGTGCAAACTACGGTTTCTCTTCAGACTTCTCCGGTTTTGGAGATATATTCGACTCTTTCTTTGGAGGAAGAGGTGCGAGGGGCGGACCACAGCGGGGAGCCGATCTCCTGATGAGAGTATCGGTTTCGCTCCGTGATGCTGTCTTTGGAACAGACCGGGATGTCAGGGTGATGCATGCCGAACCCTGCCCTGATTGTGATGGAACCGGGAGTGCCAACAAGCGCCAGACGACCTGTTCCCGGTGCGGCGGAAGCGGGCAGATGCGATCTGTCAGCCAGTCCCTCTTCGGCCAGTTTGTCAGGATGACAACCTGTACCGAATGTAATGGAAAGGGAAAAGTGCCCGAGCAGACCTGCAAATCATGTAACGGGAGCGGGCACACCCAGGTCCAGAGGACGATCACCGTCCATATCCCCGCAGGTGTTGAGCCGGGCATGCGGCTCCGGATGGAAGGATATGGCGAGGCCGGGGATTATGGCGCCCCGACAGGGGATCTCTATATTGAAGTCCTGGTGGAGCCCGACAAGCGGTTTGACCGGAAAGGCGACAATCTAGAGACCGCAGTCCAGATCACGCCATCACAGGCTGTCCTTGGATCAGAGGTAGAGATAGAGACAATTGATGACCGCAAAGTCAGTCTCAAAATACCATCAGGCATCCAGTACGGAACCGCCCTCAGGATCCCCGGCGAAGGGGTACGGAGGCGTGGAAGGCCGGGCGACCTGCATGTGCGGGTGCTTATCATAACGCCAAAGAGCCCTGATGCCGAGGTAAAAGAGCTCTATCAGAAGATCCGGGATCTTGAGATGAAGACAGAACAGAGCGGAGAGGGAACATCAGGGAAGAAAGGCTTCTTTGAGAAGGTAATGGGCAGATAACCCTTTAAAACTCTCATTTTTGTATCTTTTTTGAATTCAGCCTGCACAGGTATTTCAGCTCATATTGCCAATATATATACGGATGAATCTGCTTTTTGAACTCTCCGGAGAACACCCGGATCTGCCTGCGGCTGAGATTGGATGTGTCGGGAAGGTGCTTGCAACAGCTCCTCAGGTGGCCATTGCGAGCTGCCCGGTTCCGGAAGATACTCTCCGGCTCTCCCAGACCCATGTCGTGATGGAGTATCTTGGCGAATGTTCTGCAGATAAAGAGGCATTTGCCTCACTTCTCAGGGATCTCGCTCTGGCCCCGGAAGAGCCGTTCTCCTGCCGGATCAAAAGGATTCATCCTGCTGATCTTCCTGCACCAAAGATGGAGCTGGAGAAGATGATGGGCAATTCCATCGATGGTGCCGTCTCACTGAAGAATC
>NZ_JARVGN010000156.1 GCF_029762515.1 Methanocalculus sp.
TGCCCATGCATAGAGCATATCGCCTTTTGCTACCATCTTCAGGCCTCCTGTATCTTCTCAATCTTTATAGCACAGGCCTTGAACTCCGGAATCTTTGCGATCGGGTCAAGTGCATTGTTGGTCAGGACGTTTGCCGCACATTCTGCGAAGTGGAACGGCATGAACATCACACCCTTCATGATCTCCTTTGTCACGCGGGCAGGCACCTTGATCTCGCCACGGCGGGTTTTGGCAATTACCATCTCGCCGTCAACAACACCGAGATCTTTTGCATCTTCAGTATTGATCTCGATCCAGCCGGTTGGAACCTCGCTCTCAAGCGAGATTGAACGCCGGGTCATCGAACCGGTATGCCAGTGGAACAGGTTCCTGCCGGTTGTGAAGATATACGGGTATTCGGCATCCGGAACTTCGGCCGGGTACTTGAACTCGATCGGGAAGAAGACACCAAGCCCATCGGGATGTGAGAACTTGCCGATATGCAGGATCGGGGTGCCGGGGTGGTCGCCTGCCGGGCAGGGCCAGTGCAGCGCTTCGGGTTTGCGGAGACGCTCGTAGTTCATACCGCCATAGGATGGCGTGACTTTCGCTATCTCGGTGAAGACATCTTCAGCACTCTGCCAGGGGAACTGTGCTGCATATCCCATCTTTGCCGAGAGTTCGGCGAGGATCTGCCAGTCGAGTTTTGCATCGCCCGGCGGGTCCTGGGCTTTCCGCCACATCTGGACACGGCGTTCGGTTGAGGTCTGGGTGCCGTCCTTCTCTGCATAGCAGGTCGCCGGAAGAACGACATCAGCAAGCTGGGCGGTCTCGGTCAGGAAGATATCCTGCACGACGAGGAAGTCAAGGCTCTTGATTGCGTGTTCGACATGTGTCAGGTCAGGGTCGGAGAGCATCGGGTTCTCGCCCATGATGTACATCGCTTTCAGTTCACCGGGTTTCTCGGTTAGGACATCCATCATGGTGGTGACTTCATACCCGTTCTGAGGTGCTGAGATGCCATCGGGGAAGCCCCAGGCGTCTGAGAACTTCTTGTGGGCGGCTTCATCGATGACCTTCTGGTACCCGGTGAAGACGACTGGCAGACAGCCCATATCACAGGCGCCCTGCACATTGTTCTGGCCACGGAGCGCATTCACGCCGGCACCGGCTTTCCCGAGGTTGCCGGTCAGCATCTGGATGTTGGCAACGGATTTGACATTGTCCACACCGGTGGTGTGCTGCGTGATACCCATCGAGTACAGGATTGCGGTGGCACCGGATTTCGCGATCCACTCGGCAGCGGTCTTCAGCTGGTCGACCGGGATGCCGGAGATCTTCGAGACGTTCTCAAGGCTGTAGTCGGGCTTCATCACGACTTCTTTCATCGCTTCGAAGTCTTTTGTCCGGTTGGCGATGAAATCCTTGTCTTCCCAGCCATTTCTGATGATCTCCTGCATCAGACCGTTCAGAATAGCGACATCACTGCCGGATCTAAACTGCAGGTACAGGTCGGCCTGTTTGCCGGTCGGGGTGAGACGGGGGTCGGCGTAGATGATCTTCGCGCCGTTCTTCTTTGCCTGCATGACTCTCCGGCCGATCAGCGGGTGCTGTTCAAAGGTGTTGCTCCCGATGATGAAGACGCATTTCGATTCGGCGATATCGCCAATCGAGTTGGTCATTGCACCGGAGCCGAATGTCGCGGCAAGGCCGGCAACGGTCGAGGCGTGGCAGAGACGGGCACAGTGGTCGATGTGACGGGTCTTTAAGACACCACGGGCGAACTTCATGATCGCGTAGTTGTCCTCGTTCGAGGTTCTCGCGGAGGCAAGGACCGCCATCTCATCGGGCTTGTACGACTTCAGCTTCTGGGCAATGAGGTCATATGCCTCGTCCCAGCCGGCTTCGACGAACTTCCCGTCCTTTTTGATGAGCGGGGTGTTCAGACGATCTTCGCGGTTCACGAACTCGTGGGCATAGATACCCTTTGGACAGAGTTTTCCCTCATTGACAGGGGAACGCTGATAGGGGGCAACGCCCGTTACCTTGCCGTCAACGACGACGAGGTTGAATGTGCAGCCTGTCCCGCAGTACGGGCAGGTCGTTGGTACATACTTCATTTCCATGGTTAACTTACCTCGGATAACTGATAGTATGCCGACCAGACTATTTATACATAGCCATTTTTCTCCAAAAAGTGATGAATAACGGTGGAAACCGGGGGGAGAGGAGATGGAGAGAGACAATACTAATTGTTCAACCACACCACCTACACACCAGATGATTGTCATCCACATCTTCGGGAGATCAAATTCCGGCAAGACAACCCTGATCGAAGCACTATGCAGGAGGCTTGCCGGGAGAGGGCGGATCGAGACGATAAAACATAGCGGACACCACCCGCTTGCCCTGGAGGAGGGGAAAGACACAACACTCCATTACCAGGCAGGTGCATCCGGGGCCTGCGCCATAGATGAAGAGAAGAGCATCCTGATCCTTGCAGATGAACGCCTCACCAACGCTCTCGATGCCGCATCGGAGAGGGGAGCGGCATTCTGCATCGTTGAGGGATTCAAGAACGTCCCCCTGCCGGGCATTGCACTTGGAGATGTCGGGGGCGATCACATCCTCATGAGGAACCCGACTGTTGAAGAGATCCTCATGAACCTTGACCGGTTTCCGACATGGACCACCCCAAAAACTCTTCTGGACAGGCTTCTGGATGATGCCGGACCAGAATCATCCGGCAGTATGCTGATCCTTCATGGAGCTGACGAAGATGCACTCAGGGTTGCCGCTGAGGCGGCACGCAGAGCCCCCGGCATCACCGGAGCAGAAGGGAGATTACTGCACATCGGATACGGAGATGCATTTTGTGACACAAAAGGATGCCTCGCCATCGTAGGAACCACCCCACGATCCGTGACACAAGCCCTCACCCGGTGTGCAGACCTCCTCAGTGATGCAGAAGATGACAGGAATTATTAGGATAGAGACGAAGGAGATATCGTATGGAGATTGAGCGAGACACCGGAATGCATACCCGCGGAGGTGTGATCACCGAGAGGAACAGCGATTTCTGCACAGTCAGGATCAGGCTTCCGGCAGGAATCATCAATCCGCAGCAACTGTCAGGGATTGCACGGATCACAAAGAAATATGGAGCAGGCACCGCCCATCTCACCACCCGGCAGACGATGGAGATCCCGCATGTCAAAATCGAAGATCTCGAGAAACTTGGAAGAGCACTTGAAGCAAACGGCACACCCGTTGGTGCCGAGCGGGAAGAGATCGTCAATATCACCGCATGCCCCGGAACAGACCGGTGCAGGCTTGCCAATATCGACTCTATCGGGATTGCTCTTGAGACAGACAGGAAGTATTTTGCCAAAAATATGCCGGTAAGGGTCAGGATTGCAGTATCTGCCTGCCCAAACAGCTGTGTATCAGAGCGGCTCTGTGAGATTGGCATTACAGGAGTACAGCAGCCGATAAGAAACCCCGGACTCTGCACAGGCTGCGGCACCTGCGTCAATTTCTGTAAGGAAGGTGCTCTTGTCGTGAAAAGTGGTGATATCATCCTTGATCGCCAGAAGTGCATCGACTGTGGAAACTGCATCCATATCTGCCCGTTCCATATCATCAAAGGGGATCCTCCCGCATACCTGATCACCATCGGCGGCAAGCGTGGGAGGCACCCAAAGGCAGGCCGCCCTCTTGTTACCGTGACAACAATAGAGGATTTACATACCGTCATCGACATGGTCGTCACCTGGATCTACCGGAAGGCATGGGACGGCCGCCTTCTTGGGGATCAGCTCGATGAGATCGGGTTTGACACACTCAAAAAGGATGTTCTCAAGAGGATTCAACCGGAGCACGTCGTATCCGGCCCGGAGATTCCATGAAGATCAGGAGCGCAGTGAGTTGTAGGATGAGGAGTTGGTATTACAACATACATAGTTGTACAAAAACCTCTTTTTTATCATACTAGTGTTCGGTGAAAAACTGAAATTAGTTCCTATATTTGAATATTACCCCTTTTTTTATTTTTATTTTACTTTCTTAAATAATATAATCCCAGAAGATGAAAAGACAACACTTATATTCTGATATACGGTATTATTTCATGTCCCAGAGGGGACGTGCCAATCATTACCAGTACCCAATTCAGTGACGTCTTTTAGCATTCAGTATTCAATGACCGGAATGTATCAAATCAAATAATAATTGGAGGAAAAATTATGGCAAAATATACAGACACAATCGACCTCTATGACGACAACGGTAAGCTCCTGAAGAGCAATGTCGCCCTTTCGAAGGTCAGCCCGCTGACCAACCCGGCGATCCTGAAACTCGTCAACCTCACCAAGAGGACAGTCGCAGTGAACCTCGGTGGAATCGAAGCAGCACTCAAGACCGGTAAGATCGGCAAACACCAACAGATCCTTGGCCGTGAACTTGACCTTGACATCGTCAAGAATGCTGACGCAGTCACCGCAAGGATCAAGGAGATGGTGCAGGTCGCAGACGGCGATGACACCAAGATCAACACCTACGGCGGAGGGAAGCTCCTCCTCGTTCAGGCACCAACTGCACGTCTGACTGCAGCATCCACTTACGATGCAGCTATCACGGCAGTAGCATCCGCAACAACCTATGCCATCATGGACCAGTTCAATGTCGGCATGTTTGATGCAAACACCGTCAAGGCAGCTGTCTGGGGTACCTACCCGCAGACCATGGACATGGCAGGAGCAGGAGTTCAGTCTATCCTTTCCATACCACAGAACAACGAAGGTCTCGGCTACGCGCTCAGGAACATCCCGGCAAACCACGCCGTCATGATGACCCACAAGAACGCAATGCAGGGTGCAGCCCTTTCAGCCACCTTTGAGCAG
>NZ_JARVGN010000157.1 GCF_029762515.1 Methanocalculus sp.
TGGATCTGTTTTATCGAGCGTCCAGGCTCAAATATGAAGAGAGCAGACAGTATCAGCAACCGGAAACCTCCTAGCTCCTCGCCCCGGTCGGCGAGAAGCCTATAAGAGAATGCCCGTCGATGTAGTAGTCAGCCACATTCACCATGATCGAGAGCCAGAACATTGAATTCAAGGAGTCCTGGAAGGACGAGTATCTCAAGACCCTCTGTGCATTTGCAAATACAAACGGCGGTATAACTGCTATGGACTATGCATCGATTGTGCCGGAGGTATCGGAGAAGACCCGGTACCGTGATCTTCTCGATCTCGTCCATCGTGGCTTGCTGGAAGCATTCGGTGCGAAAAAGGGCAGAAAATACGTTTTAACCAGGCCACGTCCCGGGAAAGCCTGATGGGTCGAGAGTATATCTTGCAAGATAACGGACATTTATCGGACATTATCGGACATCTTCTGTTTTTGGGGTGTCTGATATCTGGCGTGTTCACCTCACCCTCACCCAGATAATCGTCTTAAACCCATATCAATGACAGCCACGAAGGATATAATCAAGTTATCACATAAATTAGTAAAAGGAGTTTTTTACATTGGACATACCACGTATCTTTACTATTTCAGAAAGCGCTCACCGGATTCATAACCCGTTCACACCAGAGAAATACGCCACTCTCGGCAGAGCGTTGCGCCTGGAGCCGGGGGCCCGCCTGCTCGATCTCGGCAGTGGTTCGGGCGAGATGCTCTGCACCTGGGCTCGCGATTATGGAATCACCGGTGTCGGCATCGATATGAGCCCGCTGTTCACCGAACAGGCGAAACTCCGCGCTGAAGAGCTCGGCATCGCCGATCGGGTTCGGTTCATTCACGGCGACGCTGCCGGCTACATCGCCGACGAAAAGGTCGATGTAGCAGCCTGTATCGGCGCCACCTGGATTGGCGGGGGATTTGCCGGAACCATCGGGCTTCTGGCACAGAGCCTCCGCCCCAAAGGGATCATCCTCATCGGCGAGCCCTACTGGAGGCAGCTGCCGCCAACAGAGGACGTTGCCAGGGAATGCGATGCCAATTCCATCTCGGATTTCCTCATGCTTCCTGACCTTCTCGCGTCTTTTAATGATCTCAACTACGATGTTGTAGAGATGGTGCTGGCGAACCAGGATGGCTGGGACAGGTATGAAGCGGCCAAATGGCTCACCATGCGCCGATGGCTCGAAGCAAATCCAGACGACGGCTTCGCACCGGAAGTGAGGGGCATGCTGACGTCGGAGCCAAAACGCTACGCCGCCTATACGAGAGAATATGTTGGCTGGGGTGTCTTCGCCCTGATGGCGAGGTGATTGAGGAGGCACGGCAAGGTGAGAGGCGGGCGAATGCGGTTGTTCGATCTGCTGCTGTAGGAACAGGGTTGGCAGGTCGAATCCGGTCTCTCACATTATTTTATTGCCTGTAGCTATTTTGCCAGAAGATCATGGGTCGCCTTGCGCTTTTTTATGAGCATATCGATAGCTTGCTCCTCCTACTCCTCCTTTTCCTCAGCAATGATTGAGGTATAAACCAGGAGAACAAATTGAGGTAGAGTTGAATGTCAGGCTGAAGATAAAGATGATAAGTGGTGAATATTGTTCCCAGGAATGATAATTTGAGGCTGGGAAACAGCCTCCTTATCTATGATGATTTATTCATTTAATCTATGAATAACCTGAACACACGTCTGCTGCTTTGCCTTTGTGCTCTTCTTCTCATAGCTTCCCCGGTTGTAGCAGAAGATCCCAGAAATGACGCAACCTCATACACCCGTGCCATCAATACAGCTGAAGATCTTACTAAAACCTGGCAGAATCTAAACGATGATATTGAGTATGCAAACCGCGGACTTCTCGCAGCACCGGACTCGCGGATCATTCTCAACGCGGCTGGCAAACCGGTTCTGGACGTAACCGGGCTCTTTTATCTCCAAAACAACACCGCACCCGTGACAGTTAATGCTGCCCTGTACGAACAGGCGAGGCTGAACAGCATTCACGGGCTCTTTCAGGTTACTGATTCCATCTACCAGGTACGCGGATACGATATCTCCGTGATGAGCCTTATCAAAGGAGAGACCGGCTGGATCATTATCGATCCGCTGGGCTGTACCGAGAGCGCAGGGGCGGCTCTGGATCTCGTCACCGAAACGCTCGGCGAATATCCGGTAAAGGCAGTAATCTACACGCATCCCCACGCGGATCACTGTCTCGGTGTTGGAGGGGTCACCACTCAGGAGAAGGTCGACTCACGTGAGGTCATCGTCATCGCCCCTGAGGGGTTCATGGAGCACCTTGTCAGCGAAAATGTGTTCGCCGGAACTGCAATGAAGCGCCGTTCGATATACATGTTCGGTTTGACGCTTCCGGTTGACGAAAAAGGCTATGTGGATTCGGGAATCGGGACGATGATGGCCCACGGAAGTATGACTTTTATCCCTCCGACGCATGATATTACCCATACCGGACAGACTGTGACGGTCGACGGTGTGGAGATGGTGTTCCAGCTGACGCCCGAAACCGAAGCCCCGGTGGAGATGAATATCTGGTTCCCGCAGGAGAAAGCGCTCTGTATGGCGGAAAACTGCGTTGGAACACTCCATAATATTCTGACTATCCGTGGTGCCCAGGTACGGGACCCGCTTTCCTGGTCACGGTACCTCGATGAAGCCCGCCAGCTCTATGGAGGGGAGGCCGGGGTGATGTTTACCTCGCACAACTGGCCGCGTTTCGGTAACGAGGCTGTTGTTGAAACGCTTGAGATACAGCGCGACATGTACAGGTATATCCACGATCAGACACTGCACCTCATCAATCAGGGATATACGATGGATGAAATCGCTCATATGATAACTCTGCCTGATTCCCTGAGGAAGTATGGATACACACACGAGTTTTATGGGACGGTCCAGTTCGCAGCAAAGGCCGTATATCAGAAATACCTGGGATTCTACGATGGAAACCCAACACATCTGAACAATCCCGATCCTGTTTTGTTCTCCTCGGTGCTGGTTGAGTATATGGGTGGGGCAGATGCAGTAATACCCAGGCTCAGAGAGGATTATCAGAAGGGAATGTATCAGGAGGTGGCAACGATTGCCGGCTATATTGTCTACTCAGACCCGACAAACAGGGAGGCAAGAACTATCCAGGCCGATGCACTTGAGCAACTTGGATACCAGTCGGTCTCAGGCCCGTACAGAAATGCCTATCTGACGGCAGCCCGGGAGCTCAGGAGTACCGGTGAATCGGAGGCAGAAGATACCAGCACCCAGGGAGCGGCCCCGGCATTGGGATTGCTGTCGGCACTGTCTCCTGATCAGATCTTTGAATATCTTGCAATACGGCTGAATCCGGAGAGAGCCGATGGGGAAAACATTCGGGTTAATATCATCATGGAATCTCCGGAGGGCAATACTATAGCGGTTGTTCATCTGAAGAACTGTGTCCTCCATGCATGGATGGGGACGTTTGATGAAAATGCTGGTGTGACTATTTCAGGCGAAAAAACTGCAATGAAAAGGTATCTGCTCCAGGGCAGGCCTTCGAAAGAGAATCTGATGCGTTTTGCCACGGTCTCAGGAGATGTGGATTCGTTTATCCGTCTGATGGGCATGTTTGATACCTTCACCCCGGATTTCCCTATCGTCCTCCCATAAACTCAATATACAAAATCTTTTACCTACGGAGAAAGAGCCGGATAGAAAGTGTTGATCACTCCGGAACAGAGCACGTGGTTCTCTACAGGGAAAATCAGGTCCCTGTGAGCCACTTCTCAGAGAGATGCCACAAGTGCCAAATACTGTGAGGTGTGATTATCGCATCCGGAGATGATCCCACCATGAGACACATTCCATTCCTTCTCACACTCGCGATTATTGTCTGCACCCTCCTGGCTTCGGGCTGTACCGGATCCGGTGAGGCGCCAGCACCCGCTGCCCCGGAGATTACCATGACCGTTCCTGTTGAACCCATACCGGTCATGAGCAGCGGGGGGATGAACCTTGCCTATGAACTCGAATTCCACCCGTCCGGTAATGAGGCGATCACACCTGAAAAGGTCGAGGTGATCGATCCCGGAAGCGGTGCTGTTCTGATAACCCTGCAAGGGGATGACCTCGACCAGCTCTGGCATCCGGCATCCTCTCCACCGCCAACCCGGGAGGAGATTGATACATTCACCAGCAAGATGCCGATGTCGCGGGTCTCTGTCTGGCTCGTCGTGAACCCGGAATCTGTCCCGGACCGGCTCATCCACCGGGTCACCCTGGACCGGAATGCAGACGGGCTCCCCCCGGCCATCCTTGAAGGCGGGGAGGTGGCAGTAAGGAAGGATCGTGAGCCGATTGTGATCGCCTCCCCGGTCCGCGGTCCCGGATGGCTGATCATCGAGACCACGTATCCATATACCCACCACTTCCTTGCACAGATTACAACAAACGGAGCAACACGGGTTCCGCAGCGGTACGCACAGGATCTGATCGGGATCGATCCGGAGACGGGCCGCCTTGCCTCTGAGAACATAACAGACATTCACAGCTGGTATGGATACGGAAAGGAGCTCTATGCAGTCGCAGACGCAACCGTTGCAGACACGCTCGACGGGCTGCCGGACATCCCGACCATCTACTCCACCCCTCCTGCCGACATCACGACCGCAGCCGGCAACTATGTCATCCTCGATCTCGGGAATGATAAGTATGCCTGCTACGGCCACCTGATCCCCGGATCACTTACGGTGCAGAAGGGCGATATGGTGAAAGAGGGGCAGGTGATCGGCCTTGTCGGGAACAGCGGGAACTCAGATGTGCCGCACCTCCACTTCCAGATCGTGACCGGCACCCCGTCCTTCCTCG
>NZ_JARVGN010000158.1 GCF_029762515.1 Methanocalculus sp.
AGGCATGGATCGTCTTTGACACCCTGCTTGCGGTCGATTCGGAAGGTAACTGCGAACTCGTCTCTGATGACTTCTATAACGAATTTCTGGGCGAAGCTGAAGAGTCCCAATAGAAGGAATTCAATCTCCACCGGGGTTTGTGACAGGGCTTTGAGCCTGAAGCTCAATACAGGGTACTTTAATATTTTCAGAACCAGTATGGATGAATATGATCAGGGTTGCCATCAACGGGTATGGAACAATCGGCAAACGTGTCGCCGATGCAGTCACCTGCCAGCCGGATATGACGGTCATCGGGGTTTCAAAGACAAAACCCTCTGCCGAGGCATTTATCGCAAGAGAACGGAAATTTCCCCTTTATATAGCCGATCTCTCGAAGAAGGAAGCCTTTGAAAAAGCAGGTATTCCGGTTGCCGGAACGGTTGAAGAGATGCTTTCTGCCTGCGATATCGTCGTGGACGCAACACCGGGCGGAATCGGGGCAAAGAATCGCGCCTTCTATGAGAAGGCGGGAATCAAGGCGATCTGGCAGGGCGGCGAGGATCATGAAGTGGCAGGCTTCTCCTTCTCCTCGTCATGTAATTTCAAGGACGCGATCGGGCGGGATTATGCCCGTGTCGTCTCCTGCAATACAACAGGGCTCTGCCGGATCATCAGGCTTGTAGACAGTGAGTACGGTGTCAAAAAGGTGAGAGCAACGATGATCCGGCGCGGCGGCGATCCCGGTGATATCAAGCGGGGCCCAATCGACGCGATCGTCTTAAATCCGGTCACGATCCCCTCCCACCATGGACCCGATGTCCAGTCTGTACTTCCGGATATCAGGATCACCACCACCGCCCTCATCGTTCCGACGACGATGATGCATATGCATGTTGTACAGATGGATCTGAAGCGGCCTGGGACACGGGAGCGGATCATCGAGCTGATCAGTAAGAATCCGAGGATCGGGCTGGTGCGAAAAGAGACCGGAATCACCTCCACGGCTGAGCTGAAGGAGTATGTGATGGATCTCGGCCGTCCGAGATCGGATCTCTGGGAGAACGGCGTCTTTGAGGGCTCCATCTCTGTTGACGAAGACGATCTCTGCCTCTTCCAGGCGATCCACCAGGAGGCGGATGTCGTTGTTGAGACGATCGACTGTATCCGGGCGATGATGGGAACGGTTACGGTTCCTGAAGAGTCGATCGCGCTCACGAACCACTCACTCGGGTTCACGCCGATCAGGTGAAACAGTCCCGGAGAGGAGAGAAGGCGGCCACCCAGAGGGGAGCGGAGCATACCGTTCCCGCTCCATTTTTCCCACCATCTTAAACACCTCAGAGGGTCAATAGTATGCTATGGATCCATATGATCTCGTGGCACGGAATACCGTTGAAATCGTCACGGAAGAGGAGCTTCGGAGCACCCTTGCAGAACCAGTGAAGCGGGTCTATGCCGGATACGAACCATCAGGGGAGATCCATCTCGGCCATCTCGTCACCATCAATAAGCTGATCGATATGAAAGAGGCGGGATTCCATGTGATCGTCCTCCTGGCAGACCTCCATGCCTTCCTGAACCGGAAAGGAACGCTTGAAGAGGTGAGAGAGCTTGCCGAGTATAACCGGTCATGTATCGAGGCGGTCGGACTGAAAGGTGCTGAATTTGTTATCGGCACCGATCTCCAGCTGAACCCGGAATACCAGCTCAATGTGCTTGAACTCTCCCAGCAGGTGACCCTGAACAGGGCAACGCGGAGTATGGATGAGGTCGGGCGGACCATGGAGAACCCGACAGTCTCACAGATGGTCTACCCGATCATGCAGATGGTCGATATTGCCGCACTGGATGTCGATGCCGCAGTCGGGGGGATCGACCAGCGGAAGATCCATATGCTCGCCCGCGAACATCTCGGTGCCATCGGCAGGAAACCTCCTGTATGTGTCCATACCCCGATCGTGCAGGGGCTTGACGGGAAGAAGATGTCCTCGTCTGCCGGAAATGTCGTCTCTGTTGCAGATTCCGAGGATGAGATCAGGAAGAAGATCAAAAAAGCCTTCTGCCCCCCTGAGACCGCAGAAAACCCGATCATCGAGATCTTCTGCCACCATATCTTCCCCCGCCTCGGAAGAGTCGAGATCAGGCGGCCCGAGAAATATGGCGGAGACCGTGAATTTGACACATTTGCATCACTTGAGGTGGCATATGCGGCCGGGGAGATCCACGCGATGGATCTGAAGAATGCCTGTGCAGAGGGGCTCGTCGAGGTGCTCGCACCGGCATATGAGTTCATCATGAGCTGCAAGCGGGGATAGAGACGATGGGGAGACGGGGAGAGGAGACAAAGAAGACTGATGACCGGATCGAGATGCTCGATCGGAAGCTCTCGGAACTTGGGATCCGGATTCGGGATGATGATCAGCGGAAGGTCCTTGATGAGGTCTTTGATGATGTCACCCTCCTTGCTCTCTACAAATTCGCAAACAAAAAGGTGATCACCGCCATCGGCGGATCCATATCAACAGGAAAAGAGGCGAATGTCTTCGCTGCAGAGCGGGGAGAGGGAGAAGACTGCGTCATCAAGATATACCGGATCAGGACCGGGAACTTCAATGCGATGAGCGATTATATCCTGGGTGACCCCCGCTTTTCGAATATCAGGAAGACAAAGAAGAATATCATCTTTGCCTGGACAAAGAAGGAGTATTCAAACCTCAACCGGGCGCAGGAAGCAGGCCTTCCTGTTCCGGAGCCGATCGCCTTTGACCGGAATATCCTGATCATGGGGCTCCTCGGTGAAGACGGGGTTCCCTATCCCCAGCTCAGGCTTGATCCCCCTGACGATCCAAAGGCAGCATACAGAGAGTGCCTCGATCTCATCACCCGGCTCTACCAGAAGGCACGGCTTGTCCACGGGGATCTCTCAGAGTACAATATCCTAAGCGGCGGCGGCCGGCTCTGGCTCATCGATATGGGCCAGGCAGTGACACCGGACCATCCATCCGCCCACCGTTTCCTCTTTCGGGATATCCAGAACATCAACAGGTATTTTGGGAACCGATGCACCATACTCGATGAACACGAGATCCTCAGGGGGATCGTCGGTGAAGATTTCTTCACACCATAAAAACTAACCATAAAGAGAATCAGCCATGACAATGCAGGAACTGAAAGTGGCATCCGATCGGATCGGTGTCATTATTGGAAAAGGCGGTGCAACCCGCAAAGCCATCGAAGAGAAGGCCGAAGTTGCGATCACAATCGACAGCACAGAAGGACTGGTCACCATCGAGGGAGAGGACGCAGTCGGCGTACTCCGGGCAACAGAAGTGGTCCGGGCTCTTGGACGGGGATTCTCTCCGGAACGGGCATTCCACCTCTTTGATGATGAGGATATCCTCCTTGATATCATCGATCTCTCGAATGTCGCCGATACACCCCAGAAGATGAACCGGATCAGGGGACGGATCATCGGCCGTGACGGGAAGGCACGCGGCCAGATCGAGAATATGACCCAGACTTCCATCTCAATCTATGGAAAGACGGTTGGTATTATCGGGCTCCCGGAGCCGGTTCAGACTGCCCGGAAGGGTATCGAGATGCTCGTTGAGGGATCCGATCATGCGAATGTCTTTGCATTCCTTGAACGGAGGAAGAAAGAGGCGAAAGAAGATCTGATCAGTTACTATTACTGACGATTGTAGAACTCAGTGTTACCGGCACCTGTTTGGGTGCCCGGCAATACTGGATGCATTGCAGAAACGAATGATTATTTAGGGATAATATTGCGAATAGAGCAATTAATGGAGATTTTTTGGGATTTCCGCAATGCCCTGATAAAGATTTCGAAGTGATCGGTGTGCGAAAAGAGGTTTCCAATGGAAATAAAGGGGTTCGCGAGGTTGCTTTTGATTCGCTCCCGATCCCACCCGCTCTGAGAGAGCAGTACTACGCAACCGGAATCCGATCCCTCTACCCGCCACAGCAAGCCTGCGTTGAGGAGGGGCTCTTTCTTGGAAAAAACCTTATTATAAGCATTCCTACCGCAAGCGGAAAGACTCTTGTTGCCGAGATGGCGATGCATCACCAGATTGCATCAGGTGGAAAATGCCTCTATGTCGTCCCGCTGAAGGCCCTTGCCAGCGAGAAGTTCGAGGACTTCTCGGGGAAGGGGGTGAGAGTCGGGATCGCAACCGGCGACTTTGACAGGAAAGATGAGCTCCTTGGGCGATCTGATATCATCGTTGCCACCTCCGAGAAGGTGGACTCGCTCCTCAGGAATAAGACAGGATGGGTAAGCCGGATCACCCTCCTCGTCATCGACGAGATGCACCTGATCGGGGATGAGGGGCGGGGGGCAACCCTTGAGATGGTGATCACAACGATGCGGAACAGAAATCCCGATCTCCAGGTGATCGGACTCTCCGCAACAATAGGGAACCCTGAAGAGCTGGCGGGCTGGCTCTCAGCCGGGCTCGTCCAGTCAGACTGGCGGCCGGTTGATCTCAGGGAGGGCGTCTACTTCAAGGGGCAGATACGGTTTGATGGAAGCGAGAGGAATGTTCCTTCTCTGAAGAAGGATGCGGATACAAACCTCTGCCTCGATACAATCCAGGAGGGGGGCCAGGCCCTCGTCTTCGTCTCGTCACGGAGGAATGCAGAGGGTGCTGCCAAGCGGATCGCATCTGCCCTCCGGCTCGAGGAGCCCGTCTTAAACGATATTGCCGATCAGATCCTTGGAACCGACGACACCGGGGTTGCACAGGCACTTGCACTCTGTATCAGGAACGGGGCCGCCTTCCACCATGCCGGCCTCTCACGGGATGCAAGAAGGCTGGTGGAAGAAGGGTTTCGGAAAGGTGCGATC
>NZ_JARVGN010000159.1 GCF_029762515.1 Methanocalculus sp.
AGTGGATCGCCGCACCGCTTATCCCACCGATCGTTTTCTTCTCGGTGCTGATCCTCAACCTCACCGGCGTGGCCGCGACGACCAGTGGCAACCTTATCTCTTTTGTATCCCTGTCCGGGGACCCAATCACCCTCGCCGTGGTCGCTGACTGTACCGGGATATGGTCGCTCGGCACGTTTACGGCCGCGGCAGCGATCGTGCTCTCGAGTTTTCCGCAGGGCCGGACCATGCGGAGCATGGGCCTCATCGGATTGGGCTATCTCGGCACCTATGCAGCGAATATTCTGCGAGTCACCATTATTGCCTACTCTGGGTACATCTATGGCCCTGCAGGAGTCATTGAAGAGATGCACATCCATATAGGGTGGGTGGTATTTTCCCTGTGGATGATTGTGTTCTGGTATTACTTTTTTACCCGTCAACTAGGTGTATCTTTTAAAAATTTATGCCTGATAAAATGACCCCACGATAACAATAATGAATGAGTATTTGGCTTTGTAGATATATCAACTGAAATTACAATAAAAAACAGATGTCTGGTCAATGTAACGAGGCTATTTGAATTAAAATATCAACAAAAACAAAGGAGATGGTATATCTTTCAACTAATTAGTATATCTAATCAATTGATGCAGCCGAGAATGCCGTAAGGGCCTTGGGAATTTCCTACAGTTCACCCAAGTTCTCTAGAAGTCCTGAACAAAGATTAATTGGTGAATGAATGCGGAGATAGGACATCAGGATCAAAGTAATTCTCAAAAACTCTAGGATGGGAATTGAAAAATAAATTCCTTAATGGTATGCTTGATGGATTGTAGAAGGCTTTATATTCATATTTCATCTCTATTTTATCTAGGATGGAATTTCGATGAGTGTAATTAATGGATTCAATTGGAGTGATGTGAATCTGCTAAAAAGAATGAATGAACAAATCTGTGGTTATAATTTATATACTGAAAAGATCTTCTCTAAAGATTTTTTTTCACTAGGAAAAATGAATCCTTTGAAAAATGGGGAAAATCATAATATATCATTGATATTCAATGAAAATAAGACGTTAATATTGTTAACTGATGCTGAAATTTACAATTATGATGAGATTAAAACCCAATTGGAACTTAAAGGACATACCTTTGAATATGCTGATGAATCAGAGGTTATTGTACATATATACGAAGAATATGGTGTTCAAGGTTTAAAGAGAATTAATGGTATTTTTGCATTTTGTTTGATTGATACAGATGAGCAGAAATTAATCCTATCTCGAGATTATTATGGGATCAGGCCTCTTTATTATTTTATAGAAAATGGGAAAATCATATTTTCGACAATAATTTCTGCCATCCTAACTCATGAATTGTCTAAAAATCCTAATTATTGTATGATTAGGGATTTTCTTGCTTTTAATCTAACAAATCATACCGAAAGTACATTTTTTGAGAATATATTTACCGTACCGGCAGGTGGGGCAATAATTTTTGATATGAATAGTGGAGCTTACACGAAGAATAAATGGTATGAAATCAATCCAAAGAAGGATTTGAATGAAGAACAAATAAAAGATGTTTTTGTAAAAAATGTTCACTCTAGGGTTTTAAATGATGAATCAATCGGTGTTGGACTCAGTGGAGGTGTTGATTCGTCAGCGATAGTCTGTGCATTGAATCTATTTAGAGATTTGAAATTATGTTCTTACTCACTTCTTGCGCCCGGAACAAAATTTGATGAAAGTAAATACATCGCAGAAATCGGTAAAAATCTTGAGATAAACCAGTTTGTTACAACAATCGATCAAAATGAATTTTTTGATGATATCGATTCCCTTGTAAAGGCACAAGAAGAACCAATTACGGGATTGGGGGTTTATAGTCAATATTGCGTATATAAATTGGCCCATAATAATGGTTGTAATACCCTTTTTGATGGACTGGGAAGTGACGAATTGTTTGGCGGGCATTTATACACATTAAGTTATTATTATTATGAATTGTTACGAGATAGGCACTATTTGGCTCTCGTTAAAGAAATGAAAAATTATTGGGAAAATTTCAAATCCCTTCGTACACATTCACATTTTATATTTTTATTAATGCCTGACCAATTAAAATATTTCATCTGGAAAATGTTTTTTCATAAATGGATAAATTATAATTTCTTTGAAAAAGAATGCAATAACGGATATGACCCAAGATGGAAAAAGATGGATCATATTACTGCCTCAAAATTAGTAATAACATCTACCGGTACTCCACATCTTGCAAGAACTCGGATAAAAAATGCAATTCGGTGGGGAATTGATATGAGATTCCCGTTTTTAGACTCCGATTTTGTTGAATCGTGTCTCTCCATTCCATTAAGTAAAAAATTAATGAACGGTGAAACTAAAGTAATTTGGAAAAAATCAGTTGGTGATTTATTACCTCGCATGATCCAGGAGCGTAAAGACAAAATTGGCTTTGGAACACCTTCTGATGATTTTTTTAGAAATGAGCATATTGTTCGTTTCTGTGAAAATGTAATAAATTCTGATAGCTTTAAGTCAAGACCTTTTTGGGATTGGGATGAAATCCATTCGCTTTTTGAAATGCATAGAGTTGAGAAAATTAATATCGGAGATACAATCTGGAAATGGGTACATTTAGAACTCTGGATGAGGGAATATTTTGACAATGCTGGATAATTTGTTGTTTAGATTATATGAAAATAGTAGGCGATTCCTAGAAAAAGGCTACGATTATGTACTACTCGATGGCGGCTTGGTAAATGAACCTAATAGAACTGACGCGATGTATCGCAGATGAAAAGAGTGTCGAAAATGATATGAGGGAGCAGAGAATCCTCAGGACATTCAATGAATGTCCATATTGTCATGGAACAAGGATAAACAGGGTTAGGAGAGCCATATAAATGTGTTACTCCTGCAATCATGAGGGGGAGTCCTGCGTGATAGCATCCTTGAAGGATTGAGGGTTCCCTTCAGCAAATATCTCATGGCGAGAAAACTCTTCGAGATCGATACATCGGTCAGATAGGCCTCAAAACAATTTGGATTATCCTACAACATCGCCTACAACATTCATTCTCTCATGCGGAAGGCGATTCTCGCGATAAATTCCGATGCCTCCTCATTTTTACGGTGAGATTGATATGGATGAGTCCTATTCCGGTGTGAAAAGAAAGATAAAACGAGAAAGGGGGGGCAGCAGGGAAGGTCTCTGTATTCGGGATCTTTAAAAGAGGTGGGAAGTTTACCGTTGAGGTCGTCACTGGTGTTCATGGTGAGACCCTCCTGCAACCGGCCATCAAGAAGTGAAATGAGGGAGTCTCGTGTAAACCGATAAATTCTGAAGTTACACGGTCTAGTCTCGTATGGGTTCACACACAAAAAGATCGATCATGGCAAGAGATTCGCAGATAGGAAGGTGTGTATCAACGGAATTGAAGGGTTCTGGTCCTTTACTAGGGAACGGTAATCGAAATATCATGGAGTTGACCTAAAGAAGTATCCTCTCTACCTCCAGGAATTGGAGTTCCGGTATAACCCCCGAGACCGAGATCCTTTTAACGAATTCGTCCGAGTATTAATTAGGTATAGTTACGTGGCTTATTCTGAGTAATCACCAACACTAATTCATCGATCGAACTACCAGATCGTTATTTGTCATGAGTATAGCAGTTCAGGGAGCTGCCGAATCTTTGATCTTGCTGTCGATTGTATTTCACTTTGAGTAGGGTTTCCGCAGAGCTGCAAATCGAAACCATATTGAGGGATATACGTTATAGCTGATTGAAAGACTAATTTAAAATACAAATAAAACAGTTTTTTCTTGTGAATGTCCCGTTTTCTTAAAAATACAATAAAACTGGGTTCAGCAACAGCCCTTGCGCAATTATTGGGAATTCTGCTCATTCCTTTCATTACACGGCTCTATGCTCCTGCAGATTTTGGCGTTAATCAAATTTTTGTATCAACGGTATTGATTATCGGAGCTATCTCCTGCCTCTCTTATGAGCTCTCAATTATGCTGCCAAAAACCGACCGGGAAGCTGCGCATATTGTAGTTTTCTGTTTTTCTCTGATTGTTATCATATCGAGTATCGCAGGTATTGCTTTCTGGGTATTTTCTGACTTTATAGAAAAAGCCCTGAATGTTCCAGGTTTCTCTAGATTCGTCTTTCTCCTTCCTTTTGGGATATTTTTTTACGGTAGCACTCTTGTGTTGTCATTTTGGTTATCACGAAGAACAAGATTCGGCACAATTGCAGTATCTAAAGTGGCAAGTTCCATATCCAATAAGGTGGTGCAGATTGGATTTGGTCTGATATCAGCGTCTCCACTAGGTCTGATAGCTGGATCGCTGGCAAACAATGTCGTATATGGCATCACAATGTTAAAGGGCATAAGAAACGACCTTAAATTTTTCCAACATGTTTCATTTGGTGAGATGAAGGCGCTTGCCATGAGATATATCAAATTTCCAATTTTTTCCTCCGGATCAACGTTGGCGAATGTTGCATCTGTTAATGTTACATCTTACTTACTTGCCTTCTTCTTTGGTCCAGTTGTCTTGGGGTATTATGCGATTGCATACACGGTGGTGAAATTACCTTTAAAGTTGATCGGCGATGCACTCATCGATGTATTCTATCAGAAGGCCAGTGAAGAAAAAAGGGCTAAAGGCAGTATAAATAATGTTGTACAGCAGGTACACAGACGATTGATCTCGATTGGTATATTTCCATTCTTAATTCTGATGATCATTGGTGAGGATCTTTTCTGTTTATTCTTAGGAGCCGAATGGTCAAATGCTGGACTTTATGCTAAAATTCTCTCGCCCTGGCTAT
>NZ_JARVGN010000015.1 GCF_029762515.1 Methanocalculus sp.
CCATTTCTCGACAAGGAGGCCCAGAGGTATGCGCAACCGGCCGGTTTCAGCGTCAACTTCACCCAGGTGCCGGTGTTTCTGGCAGATCTCGATAACGGCCCGGAGAAGGGCATACTTGTAAGTCGCATCTGCTTTATCACGCTCTACTATGGCATTTATCCTGCGCAATTCGGCGAGATCCATGGGTGGTGATGAGGATTTTGGGGAGTGGTGGTGTTATGTGTTTGGTTTTGGATTATTGAAAATCGTTTCTTCTCAGGATATGTATTTGTGTGCCTAGCATTTGTATTGCACCGTTTCAATATTGTAAATACAATTTGTTCGTAATGGACATTCTTGATGCAATGGATTTTTTGATTTGCAGATAGCCGCTGAAAAATCAAGGATTGCAAAGAGAAATTTTCCGGGTTCATCTATATCAAAGAGAACATCTGCCAGTTCTAATATTTCTTTTCTCCTTCGGATCTCACCGCTGAGATATAGTCCAAAAAACCTGTTAATAAATCGAGCAATATTTGCATCCACAACACGATGAGGTTTATTATAGCAGACTGTAATAATCGCACTGGATACATAATCTCCAACTCCAGGAATGGCCAGCAGCTGCTTCTCGTCTCTCGGGAATGTTCCATGATAATGCTCAACAACATATTTTGCCGCTGCAATGAAGTGACCCGAACGCCAGTGTAGTCCAAGATGTTCTGTAACCTTTCCTATCTCGGAAGGATCTGCTTCTGCAAGTGCGTATACATCTGGGTATTTCTGGAGAAATTGAATGAAAATTGGGACGACCTGATCGGCTCTGGTTCTATGAAGCATAAATTCAGCAATCATAATTTGGTAAGGATCCCGGGTATGACGCCATGGATAATCTCTATAGTTTTTCTTGCCCCACTGCAGTAGCTTTGATTGGAGCGCTCTGAGTTCGTCCGGCTTCATAGTTATTTTGTTACTGTCTTGCCGCATGAGAACCTTAAAATAAAATATTATGATTATGCCTCTTCTGTTCGGGTATTTTCCGCCATTGTCTGCAGTATTTTTCCAGCCTGTAAAATCTGCTCTTTTTTAGGGTTCATCCTCCTGCCAGACATCTTCTGCATCCGTCTGAGAAGTGCAAGCTCTTCCTCGGAAAAAATCTCAGCTTCTGCAGCATTTCTGATGATTTTCAGCCACTTTTGTGGAGTCAGATTTCTAATGAAATCTTCATAATCGATGGATTCCTCACGAGTTGGATTCTCACACACAGCTGCTACAATGGGCTCCTGTTCACTATATAAAGCTCCTGTCTCATTTAACTTCACTATAGCTCTGAAGTCACGTGCCAGTACTGTATCATCGTCAACCAGCTCAGCCTTTAAAACACCAGGGAGGTCGATTTTCTCCTTCAGCAGTGATTCCCAACAGTCCTCCTTTTTACACCATTCCGTAATGTTTTTTCCGCCTGGTGGGTTGGTGATATGAGCGTGTACAATGCGGGATAGATCGATTATTGTCTCTTCAAGAGCCGGCGATAATTCCTGTTTTTTCCAGATATCTTCCAGATTAATGCGTTGATTCGTATGCCGTGAGAGCAGAGCTATCGTGTAGGTAACGATATTTGCTTTATAGCCACCGTACTTCAGACTCTGGACAATCTTATCCGTGCGTCTGAAAAGAATTGCTTTTGCAATAAGAAGACCGAAATAATCCGCATCGGGATAAAATTCGCCATGTTTCTTATAACGGTCGATGAATTCTCTGTAATTCTTCTCTGCTCCAAGGCTAACGATGTAGGGGAACTGATCCCATGAATTTTCAAACTTTGCGAGATCAGTCTTAGTGAACCGCTGCCCTGTCGGGTTCTTTTCACCAAATATTCTTCTCTGTTTTGGTGTTTTTTCACGTCCTTTATCGTCCTGATACTGCCCTCTTACCCGCTCGTAATACCAGTGCGTCTCCTGCTGGCTACCCTTCTTGGCCGGGGCCCATAGCGAGCGGGAGAGCTTCTGGATGCGTATATGGAAGGGATCATTGGATGTGAAATCGGCAGCGTTAATTTTGTTCTGGCTGTTGGCACATTCAGATATTTTCGGAACGATAGTGTCAACATCATCCGGGTTTTTCAGTACGGTCAGCTTGACCTGAACATAGACCTCGGAAACGTCTCTCTTATCTTTTGCACGGGTGTGATAGATTGATGCTGTTGTCTGACCGCCGTTTACGATTTGAAAGTCACGGATACAGCTTATTGCCAGGGTTTCACCGGGAATATCGATTAGGTCGATATCTTCGGCTGTCGTTGAAATGCCATTGTTATAGGCAAGAAACATATGTGGATCATTGATTATTGTATTCCGGATTCCTTTGTTGACCCCCCCACGCATCTGGAGATAGGCGCGAACATTCCTTTCAAGGAGCCGGGGCCCGAATTTGCCGTACATATCTGCAAGAACGTCACCAGATAGAATGCACAGATAGGAGGAATAGACTGGATTTTCATCTGGCATTGGAAGGCACGGAATTGGACCTCCGAATTCATCCACAAAATTGATCTCTATCGGCTCAGGTCGACTTCCGGAACTCCACAATCGGTAGAGTCTTTGCATATCCCAGACATGATGTGAGATCCTGTAGGGTCCGACGAGGTCGTCTTCAATTACATCAACATTCGCAACTCCATCGGTCAACACAAATAGACGGATAAGGCTGAGCTCATTTCGGGATTGGTATATCCGGTCCGCTAGGTCAAATGCGGGGGATGATTCTTCAAGAGTCGAATAATCACGGCATACTGACCTGTCAAAAAAAGTCCTGAGCCGTCTGAGTTGTGTGAGAATATCTTTTTTTGCGACCTTTGCAGGCGGGGATTCACCTTGATAATGGGATACAAACAGATCCAGATTCTCATTATCACTACTGAATGCGTAACCATTAACCTTGATGCCACGAGCCTGATGAGAACATATTTCACGGTCATCAATCTCACCAGCGTCGGCCATGTACTCAAGCATCAGTTCGGTGAACTTATCTTCAGTAAACGTTTCTGCATCGGCATCGCGTGAGTCGAAAATGATATCCTGATGAAAACTCTCTGAAAATTGTTCAAATCCCTGATCACTCATTTTTACACCCCTTAATAATGACCCTGAAATCTTCATGGTCCATGGTAAATGGTGCACAGGCAGAGAGGCTCACTGAATATTCGACATCCCCTACCCCATTGACGAGGGTGCGCTCGATTATGCGGGGAAAGCCCTCAATGATATGGAATATATGCTCAGCGCGTTCTGCGTAGCCTGTATTTTCGTATTTATCACGGTGTTCATCTAGATAGCCTGCACGAATCAGAAGATCTTCGAAACTTGTAGAAGCAGCTGGATCTTCTGACAGTTCATCGCGGATTCTGTCGATAATCCCGGGCAGTGTCTCACCACCACCTTGCAATTCCCTTAGTGAAAGGTGATACAGGTATAGTGCTTCAAACCCGGTGTCATCAAGCTGCTGTTCACTTGCAATCTGCATATTCTGATGCTGCTTGGCAATGCTGGTTTTCACCTCAATGGCAATACTGGCCATTTGAAAATCCTGTTGAGCCTTTTTTGGCCCTATCCATGCTGAAACAGCCTGCCCAGCACCAACAGCAGGTATAAGATAGTCCTGAAGGAATCTGAGTTCTCCATACAAACCCCTCTGTGCTGTGGGGCTCAATCCCTCAGTCCCATACCTGTCCAAAAACTGCTGCCACATCGCCAGTCGCGTGAAAAGAGCCTGGGTCATCGCTTTCTCCGATGCCTCGCAGGAACAGGACGATGCAACATCCTCTGTAAGCCGGCAGAAAATATCCTGATACCGGCGATCGTTCAGGATCAGCTGGATCGTTGCATAGTACCCACGATCTTCAGGCAGAACCGTTTGTCTGACCTCATAACCTTTTGAACGCGGGAGTGATAATTTATTGATAACGTTTTCCCGTCGGATCCGGATCAGGAACATCCGGGTATTTTCCGGCACCTGAACACCGAGGAAGAAATCAAATACCGAGTCCTGAAGAACTCGAAGCGTGATTATACCTCCTCGAGTAGTATCTCTTGAATGCAGTTCCAGCTCTGACCAGATCCGGTCAAAATCTTCAACTGCCAAATTCCTGCTCCCAGTAGACGTTGTTCACCTTATATTCCACCTTCACATCCTTTTCGCTATCAGGAATACTGAATGCTAATCCAATAACCGGAATTTCGACCTTAGGTGGCTCTGGATCGAGCGGATATATCAGAAGCAATCCCCGCTGTGGAGGTCTGACCTTTCGAATGTATGGTCCGCTCGGAACATCCGGTACTTTATCTGAGCGGGATTTCCTGTTTGGATCAGCCAGCATCTTTTGGAGAGCTATCCCTACCTGTTCCGGAGTAAGGTCAATAAATTCATGTTTTGGATCAATAATGTGCCCCTTTTTCAATGTGTATTTCGAATCCGACGTATTTTTATTTGGTCTGCGTATTGTGAGACCGATATCATGGCCACCGATTGAAAAAGTCTTTGGTGCCTTGCTATTATCGATCAGGGCAACAGTCCAGTATTGAAGTTCATCCTTTAAATACCGCTTCTCGATATATTCTTTCAGGGGTCCGGGATTTGCTTTCCTGGAATCTCCGTGTATGATATACTCATCTAACATTCCAAGGATAGCCGCGGTTGGCACATTATTCCAGAGAATCTGTTGCCCCGCAGAGGCATCGGGGGAACCAAGACTCCAGATAAACTGATCCGTGACATTCAGATTGTTCTTGAGAGTATCCGGATCTTTATGGAAGAAAACCGTTTCAATTAGTGAATTTGCATATGACACATTCATTACCGTTCCAGTACGCATCTTGTTCACAGCCGTGATCAGTAGCCCGTCAGGATGCGTTCGAACACGAAGACCATAATCGGAGGGAGTGGCATTCAGAGTTGCCATATAGTCAAATTCAAGCCGTAACTCCTCGGATGCGAGATTTATATGCTGATACCACTCGACCAGCTCACGGGATGTATAGAGGCGGCAAAGATCGAAGTATCCGGGGCGGAATCCAAACCACCGCCCCATCTGCATCAGCGTATCGTACATCCGTGAAGCGCGGAGATAGTAACTAACGCTAAGCCCTTCCAGAGTCAACCCCCGGGAGAGTTTTTCACCACCGATTGCAATAATACTCAGGCCGTCGGGATGATCATTATAATCAAGTATGTCACCTGCAGTACCGTTGATTAATTTGACTCGGATCCGAGCTGCAGCATCATAAAGGAATGGCCATAGATCATTCCATGAAACTTCGGCTATCAGCGGATCATCAATTTTTTGCAGGACAGAATATGTTGTCGGAACATAATCTGAATTCCAGATATACTCTATCTCCCGATAAATTCCTTCAGGCGACAGGGGATCAGTATACTCAAGCTGACGACGGAGTAAGTTCACTTCATCGTTTACCAGTCTTGCGACCTCTTTTTGAACATCAGTGAACCGAGTTACATGAATCAGCATTGAGTTATGGTTTTTCTGTTCGCCTCGGGCTCTCCGTGCAGCACAGGAGATGATAAATGATTTTATCGCCACCTTCAATGTTTCTGGAAGTGTCTCGGGTTTATGATCCTTTTTGTGAACATTAGGGATGAATTGCTGATAGTCATCGATCTTTCTTATGACCCAAATATCATCCTGAATATTCGCATTTTCATCCTCATTCCGGGAAAAATCAAAGACTTGAGACGGACCGATATATTTTGGTGGAGGAGGGATATTTATGATGAAATCACGAGGGAAGAGATCCTCACCGTGGGTCGTGGTTTCCCCATCTGGGTAAATGAAAATATTGGCAAATGGCGTTGCTGTGTAGCCTACATATGCACTCTTCTCAAAATGGTTCAGGAGAGAGCGGATTTTCCCGTTGATTGCACTGACATCATAATCGTCAAGTGGAGTCCCATTTTCATCTAGGGGGATTGGGTTTGTATTTACCGAGGCATTATCCGCCTCATCATCAATAACAAGAAGTGGAATTCCGCGCACTATCTTTTTCTTGGTATGGGGATCTTCCTGCCCTCTTACACTAATTGCCCAGTTGATCAAATTTTCTAGAACGGACTTGTGCTTCTTGACGACTAACAATACGGGATCACTTCCTCCCGGAATAACTCCGACCTGGTACGCAACTTTCCGATTAAAGTCCCCCTTATCGGCATTGCTGGTCAGAGAGTGAACCGTGATGAATTCCTCTCCTGGAAGCCTTCCGACACCAATCCGTAGATTTTCATGGTCAAATGCACGATTCCGTTGAGTATCAAATCCCAGGAATCCTTCGTCGAGACGTAGCTGAGTTTGGCTTCGCAGACTTTTATGCATGCCGGCAAGAACTATAATGAGTTTATATCCTGCATCGGCCGCCTTACAGATAAGCCCGGTATAATTCGCAGTCTTTCCAGACTGGACATGCCCGACTACCATCCCACGACGATCCCAAGACTCTTCGCGCTGCGGATCTTCAAGCCGTTCCAGCACTTGGTCGGTGAGATTATCAAGGGTTATGATGCTCTGTTCGGAGAATCCTTTCTCCTCCATCAGATAGCGTTCATACCGCTTCCAGAATTTCCATTCAATCTGACTTTTACTATTCGGAAGCCAGACTGTATGGTTCCTCTTTTCCTCTAGTACAATCGCCGTACCCCGCCAAACTTCACACCTAGACTCGATATCTCTAACCAGTCTATCCCTGTCCACGGATTCTGAATTCCCTTCCGCCTGAAGCATCGCAAGGACAAGATTAACTTTGTTCTGAATGAGTTTAGGGGTTGGATGTGATTCCCCTTTTAGCATCATTAGGACGAGTGATACTGCCCTGTTATACGCATCTATCATTCATTTTCCTCCACTGATTCGAAAAACGCTGGTAAATACTCTGGATAATCACAGAAAGGTTCCATTTGGGCAAGTCTTTTTCCAGCTTCGTTTTCAGACATCCCGGACCGTGTCATAGATAACCAGATTTCTTTCATAACAACAAGTAGCTCGTTTGATGGACTCTTTTCAAAGGGACGATAAAGCTTGTCTGGATTATCTGAATTATTCAGGATGATTGTCGGTAACGGGACTGTTTCTTCAATTAATCTCAGCATTGCTTCAGTTTTTTTCCGATTACCGTCAGAATTATCGATGACTGCTGCAACAAGAGGGTGACTGCGGTTTACGGTATAAAAATATGTACCATTTTTGACATTTGTATTCCATGGGAACACGAAATTATCGGCGGTCTTTCGTTGAACAATCTTCCCCCGATGTCGATACACTGCAGTAGCACGTTCAATGGTCAAACGGGCAATACGTTTGAAATCATCCCTTAAATGAGCAGGGGGGCGTGCAACAGATTTTTTGACGTCAATCTTCCAGTCTTCGTCCATCGAATTTGGAATATCCACGAGAACACGGGCGAGTTTGGTATGAGCCTCCTTCCTGAAACCAAGACCGAGCCAGTCCCCGGCAACAATGAGACGGTTATTACGATAGATATAAAATCCCTGTCTGGCATTCCAGCCACCCGGTCCACCCGCGATCTCATATGTCCCGTCATTCATCTTTGATCGATGTGGAAGAACAAAGGGGCGGATGGTAATTTTTTTTCCTGAATGATGAAGTGGTTCTTCGGGAAGTAGTTGTGTCGACGGATGTTTCCTAAGAAATGGATCCCATGCAGGAATTTGGCGATTATTGATGAAAATTTTCAATGAATTCTGATTTTCAAGGAAGCGATGAAACACCATACTCAAATGACTCTTGACTGTGTCAATATGCTCATAAAACAGGCCTTCACGCTTGAGATCATCTTTTTCAGCTCCCTTGACCAATCGATCAATCTGTTCCCACAGGACAAGTGTACCGTTTTTACGTTTTTCAAGAGCAGAAAAGGCACTATCACATTCTCGGGGTTCCAACTTACGTAACCGCCATTCTCCACATTGGTTCACATAATCAAGGTCCCAGCTTCGGATTTTCAGATCATCTCCAGTTGTTTTCGATCCGACTGTAAGTTTCCGGCACTGAGAAAACGAGGCCGTCTTTAAACCGAGTCCGAACCGTCCCAAATCGGCAGTATCCCTTTCTTCCAGTGGATTCCTGCTTCCCGGCCTCATCGCATTATTCAGCTTATCCTCGGTCATTCCACAGCCGTCATCAAGAATAGCAATAGTAGACTGCTCCCCTTGCCAAGAAAATTGAATATGGATATTACAGGCACCTGCAACAATACTGTTATCGATGATATCTGCGATAGATGCCTCCAAACTGTAGCCAAAAGCCCGTAAAGACTCGATTAGCGCCCCCGGATCGGGGTTGACTATCTCGAAGTCATCTGAGTTATCGAAGTTCATATTCAGTCATCGCTGGTGATACCTTGCCTCAGGAGACAGCCCCATATAATCGAAATTGACATGCAATGACCGTTAAAGTTTTTGATCGGATTTCAAGCGTCTGTAAGCAGAATCTTAATTTCCCGCGCGATTTCCTTAGCCATCAGGGGAGGTACCGCATTTCCAACCTGAACATACTGGGCCGTCCTAGGTCCTTCAAAGAGATAATTATCAGGGAATGACTGGAGGCGGGCCGCTTCCCGTACTGTCAATGAGCGTGCCTGTTTAATATCCGGATGAATGAAGTAGTGGCCGTCCCTTGAGAGATGAGCAACAACAGCGTGGGACAGGCCATTACCATCGACCACCTTAAACCGATCAAGGAATGAAGACTGGTTTTTGTGTGTCTTCAGGTTTTCCGGAATCTCGTTGTAACGCAGGCGTTTTTTATTTTTGTTCCACATCCTTATTGCAATTCTGTAAATTTCACGATCCCGGTCAATGTGACTTCGGGCAACATGGTGCCGGACAGATTTCTGACCATTGCGTAAATCATATTTTAAGAGGTATTCTCGGGGGCGCCCTGCTCTGTATCTCTGGGGGCCATCGGTGCCCGTTCCGGGTTCTAATTCAGGGAGGTCCTTCAGCACGTCCCAGACCTGGTGTGGGTTATCTTTAGTCTCAAAATCCGGATATTCAAAATCATGCTCTTTCTTCCATCCGATGAAGATAATGCGCTTACGATCCTGAAGAACTCCAAAATTCCGTGCATTCAGTATCCGCGGTTCAGGGTGGGTGTTATAACCAAGCTGGTCAACTCTCCGGAGGAAATCTGTATAAATTTCACCTTTTCTAGCACTGATAAGACCCGGGACGTTTTCAAAGACAAATATTTCTGGCTTGAACTCATGGATGAACCGGAGGTAGTGGAGATACAGGTGGTTGCGTGGATCGTTTCGCATTTTATTTGGATCTCTCCCCCTTCCAATGAGTGAATATGCCTGACATGGGGGACCGCCGATGATTACGTCCACTTCTTCCCTACCAAGTTCATAAAGGCGATCATAGACCATCTGAATAATGAAATCTTCTGTAGATGGCGATAATTCGCGATTTATGACTCCGGTATCATGAATGCCGAGTGATTCACACTCTTTGAGGAATTCATCACGAGTAATATCCTGATTATAGTAATGGTAATAGATATCCAGATGACCCTTTGCGGCGAGGTTGTGGTACAGAGCCCGGGTTTCAAGCGTCTGTGCCGCATGGGCATTCATCTCGATATGGGAAATAATATTGAAATTATGCCGGGAAAAGCCCTCGGTGAGCCCGCCTGCGCCTGCAAACATATCCAGAACTACATAATGAGACGCCATTGGATCATTCACCAGCCACTTGAAATCGAGATTAAATCGAGCTTATTATGTTTGTTTGCCAGGATGAGGAATAAGAATTTTCTTTTGCATTTACTTCAATGCCGGGGACGGCGTGAAAGTGAAGTCTTGGCCTCATTGGTTTGGTTATTTGTCTCTCAAAAATTCAAGAGCTCACAGAATCAGTGAATTTTATGAAAATGTTTTGATCTAATTTTTCAAATGACAAAGTAATCACACGATCCCTAACACCATTCATTTTCAACTCCCCCTTCCACGGATCTCTCATAATACTCCACAAATCCACCAATCGTGCACTACAGAGACATTCTAAACCACCACCACAAATTCTTGCGGCGGCCCCGCCGCCACCCCCCCCTCACAAATCTTTAACTCCGCGCACGCCAAGTCCGGCCCCACACTGGGTGGTTTTGTATGGCGTCAAAACTCATGGAGTATTTCAACAAATCCCCGCGGATCGGGACGCTGAGCACGGCGGACCGGGCCGGGAAGGTCGATTCCGCCGTCTTCGGCTCGCCGCACATGGCCGACGAGAAGACTGTGGTCATGGCCCTCGGGAAGAACCGCACGCAGGAGAACCTGCGGGAAAACCCGCACGCGGTCTTTTTGATCATGGAGCCGGGGGAGGCGATCGGCGACTGGAAGGGGGTCCGGGTCTACCTGGAGGTGAAGGAGCTGGCGACCTCGGGCCCGCTGCTCGAAGGCCTGAAAGGGAGGATTGCGAGCATGCTCGGGGAGGAGGCGGCCGGGATGATCGATGCCGCCGTGCGGTTCGAGGTCACCGAAGTCCGGCCGCTCGTCGACATGGGCCAGGGCTGGGAGCAGTCGATATAGGCAGGTGCCGGGATAAATCGACCCGGCCCCCGCTGCGGGGTTCCTGCGGGGGCCGGGCGATTCCCTTCCCTCCGGAGAGCCGCCGGCCCCCTCGCGGGACAACACCTATAAGCGTTGAGGCACAATGCCGCACGGCTCTGCGCTGCGGAAAAGGCGGTGCGGGGCGCAGGGGGAGAATGGAATGGTGCTCTCGGACGAAGAGATCAAGAAGCGGATCGTCGACGACCTGTACTGGGATGCCAGCATCGATGCCTCGAAGGTCGAGGTGACGGTGGACAACGGCTGGGTGACCCTCAACGGGATGGTCCCCTCCTATGCGGCACGCTTCAGGGCGACCGACGCCGCGTGCCGCATCCTGGACGTGATCGAGGTCGACAACTATCTCATGGTACGGTATCCGCCGGAGGTTGCCGTGCCCGCCGATGCCGACATCAAGCAGAGCGTGCTCTACAACCTTGCCGCCGACCCGGACATGGACACCACCGATATCCGGGTGTCGGTGCGTGCGGGGATCGTGACGATGCAGGGGTCGGTGGACCAGTACTGGAAGAAGATCGAGGCCGAATGGATCGCCTGCAGGGGCCGCGGCGTCATCGATATCGTGAACGAGCTCGCTGTCGTCCCGACCCGGAGCATCGCCGACCGGGCGATCGCCGACGACGTGCGGGCCGCCCTGGAGCGCAACGCCCGGGTGAGCGTCGAGGACGTGACCGTCGAAGTGGAGGACGGCACCGTGACCCTCACCGGGCGGGTGCCGAACTGGTCCACCCGGCGTGCGGCGGTCGATGCGGCGGCGTTCACCGGGGGCGTGGTGGACGTCATCGACCTCCTGGTGATTCGCCAGACGGTGCGGGTTTCCCCGTAATGCAGGAGGAGAGAGAGCATCCGCTTCTTCTCCCCGCTCATCGCCCTTTACCGTGCGCGGAGCGCTCCGTCGCCCTGTGCGCTCCCGCGGAGAGGCGCTCGTACGATATCTCCGGTCTGCGGGGTGGCGCTAGGCCTGGCGCATCCCGGCACATTCGGACGCGGAACGCAGCAATCGTCCCTGCCTATCTCACCGCACTGAGGATCTTGTTCCGGGTCTCT
>NZ_JARVGN010000160.1 GCF_029762515.1 Methanocalculus sp.
TCAAAAGAATCTCCTCTCTCAATACGGAAGTTAAGAGTATAACTGTCCATTCTCTCACCGGCGAATCGATAGATGTTGAAGGTGATGATGAAGTTGCCGAACTTGGGCATTCCATCAATCATCTGCTGGGCGAGATTGAAGAGGATCAAAAGGTAATTCGGGAGAGTGAAGAACACTATCGCCTTCTCTTCAATGCGGTGGATGATCTGATGCTTCTGGTAGCACTTGACGATGATAAGAAGCCAGGTAAGATACTGGATTCAAATAAGGCTGTAACTGGAGCACTTGGTATTTCCCGGGAAGAACTCATCGGAATGCGCCTTTCACAGGTTTTTACCATTGATGATGACGACTCCCAAAAAACCTTTCTTACCGGTTATTTCTTTCCAATTACTGGTGATCCTCTTCCCGTTGAGGTGAGTATGCATACGTTCATTCATAAAAACAGATCTGCTGCAATATGGGGTGCCAGAGATATCTCTGAACGGGTTAAGATTGAGCGGGAGAGGGCTGCATCTATCGAAAGACTCAGCCAGAATATTGATCAGTTTGCCATCCTCGGTGATAATATCCGAAATCCTCTACAGGTTATACGGGGATGCGTTGCTCTTCTTGAAGGAGAGGAAGAGTATATTTCATTGATTGAGGAGCATGTCGATCAGATCGACGAACGAATAAAACAACTTGATTCGGGTTGGCTGGAATCAGAGAATGTGATCAAATTTATGAGGCGGCACTATAAGTAAAACCAGTTAAAGGTGGAATAGATCTGTTTCAAGATGATAATATGATAGCTGATTGATGATGATACCAGTCTTCACAATACTTTTGAAAAAGATGCGATAAAATTTATAAAAAATTATTGAGAATCGCCTAATCCATACACTTTTAGAAGGTTATTTAGAATAGTTCTCAGTATTCCATACTCTTCAGTCTTATCCTCTTCGTTATCCGGGTTTACAGTTTTGCCTGAGTTCTGTTCATCCTGAATACTATTTGATATAAGGGTCTCTTCACCATCATTTTCTTCGACGACATTATCTGTGGGGGATAAGATATTCCCATTAATCTCTATTGGAGTGACAATCTCCGTGACTATTGGGCTTTGCGCTCCCGGGGCGATAAACATTGCAAATACGGTGAAATGATCTGTAAATGCAGTGACAGTTCTTACCTCTGGGTTTACTGATGAATCGATCCGCTCCCAGTCATTTGTTTCTGTATTGAACCACTCCACAGCGAGTGATGAAGGATCATCCCCTGTCTCTTCCATGAGTGCGTCCCAACGCTGCTGACTGAATGGACCAAAGGTCACTCCTACTTTTTCAGAGAAGGTGGCACCAGCAGGACCACAGATTACTACTTCACCTGCATGTCGATATGTTGAGTCACTGGCTACATCCGGAATAGTATCTGATCCAACTTCTCGAATGGTAATCTGGCTGACCTGCTGACCATTTATCTGGACAACAGTACCTTGAGGAATAAAGAGCTGAGCTGTTTCTTCTGGTGATTGTATAATAGTTGAGGAACTGCTCTTACCTGTCTCGGGATCAGGCTTGACTTCTCCAATACCCCCACGACTTACGGTGGGAAGTGATCCTGACTGTCCGGGTGCACTGCCTGAGTTCCCTGGTGTGTCTCCTGACTGTCCGGGTGCACTGTCTGAGTTTCCTGGTGCGTCTCCTGACTGTCCGGGTGCACTGCCTGAGTTACCTGAGTTCCCTCCTGAGTTTGCTGATGAGTCTCCTGAATTCCCTGAGCTCCCTGGTGCGTCTCCTGACTGTCCGGGTGCACTGCCCGATTTGCCCGGGTTATCCGGAGGGCCAGCTGTAAGAGGCCCTTGTATTGGAGTTATGACTGGCGGAATTCTGTAAAGTTCGGAATCCACATATGCTCCACTCTCAACAAGCCCAAAAGGACTACTTGATGACATCATTTCCGGTCCGACAACCTGAAATGAATATGCTCCTGCAGTTGAAATACAGAGCATGAGCATGATGATTATGGATGGTATTAATCTCATGGTTTCACCTATCAACCTGCGTTCTCATAATGGTATTTCCTGTTTTAAAATTAAAATATGTTTGTTTAATTATTTAATCGACGGTCTTTTATTGCCCCATATATTTCAATAGTTATAAATGAATAAAAAGAAGTTTCAGCTTCGGCTCCACGCCCCCTCGCTCCCATCACGATACAGGGAGACGACCCCTCCTATCACGATGATTGCGGGTGGCTTTACCCCGGCTTCTCTGGCTTTTTCAGCAATATCTGAAAGAGTTCCGATTGTTACACGCTGATCAGGGCGGAAGCCCCGTTCAATAATGGCAACCGGATTCTCAGCTGTCATTCCATGCTCGATAAGTGATCTGGTGATCATGCCCAGATTCTTCACTCCCATCAGGATTACGATGGTGCCTGGTGACCGTGCCAGCCATCCCCAGTCTATTGCAGATTCTTCTTTTGTCGGGTCTTCATGCCCTGTCAGAAATGTAACCTGGCTTGCGTGGCTCCGGTGTGTAACTGGAATCCCTGCACACCCGGGAACAGCTACTGCACTCGTAATCCCGGGGACAACCTCGACAGCGATATTATGTTCTCTCAGAACTTCCATCTCCTCTCCACCACGGCCAAAGACAAATGGGTCCCCTCCTTTCAGCCTGACAACACGTTTGCCTTTTTGTGCCCTGTCCACCATGAGGCTCTCGATCTCTTCCTGTTTCAGGGTATGGGATCCACCAAATTTTCCGCAGTTGATCTTCTCAGCCGTCTCCGGTAATGTTGCAAGGATCTCATCTCCGGGCAGTTGATCGTAGAGGATCACCTCAGCCGAATCAATCACTTCACGCGCTCGAAATGTCAATAAGCCAAGGCCGCCAGGCCCTGATCCGACAAGATATACGATTCCGGTCATGGTTATTTCAACCCCAGTTTCTCTTTTGCTTCAAGAATAAGATTCAAAGAGCGATCACGAAGCTCTGATCCAATTCTGCGTGCATCGTCAATCTGCCCGACATGCTCTTCCATGCGTTCATACGTCCTTCCATCCAGCGAAAGAATCTCCGCTATCAGGTTGCCGTTTTGACAATAGATTCCCTGCGGGGTAAAGCAACCGCCGCCGACTTCTTCCATCACTGCACGTTCGATCTCTGTATCCCTGCGGGTTGCAGGGTGATCGAGTGGCCGAATCAGATCGGCTATCTCTGGATCATTCCTACTCACCACAGCAATTGTTCCCTGGTTTGGGGCCGGGACAAAGTGGCTTGTCGGGAGCCTGATTCCATTTAAATGAATTGACATCCGGGCAAGTCCTGCTTCTGCAAGCATAATTGCATCGTATTCACCGGATTTCAGCTTTCGAATTCGTGTGTCGATATTGCCCCTGAGCTCCCTGATCTCATACCCGGGGTCATGGCGGAGAAGTTGTGCCCTCCTCCGTGTGCTGGAGGTTCCGATACAGGAGATCTCATCAAGCGGGATATCGAACGCAAGATAGTCATTTGGAGGATCGCGGGGGAGAATAGCAGCGGTAGTAATTCCGTCCGGGCGGGCTGCCGGGATATCTTTCATACTATGAACCGCACAGTCAATCTCACCCCGGAGGATCGCATCATCAAGTGCCCTGACAAAAATCCCCTGCCCCCCAACCTCGTGAAGAGGGACACCGGTCTGTGCATCGCCTTCTGTTTTGATGATGATACTCTCTGATTCAATCCCATTCTTCAGAAGGAGTTTGGAGACGATCTCAGTCTGCTTTCGAGCAAGGGCACTTGCACGTGTGCCTATCCTGATTATGGAAGGCATGAATGGTAGACTCCGGCAATTGTCTCGATATCTTCGTCAGTATGTGCAAATGAGAGGAAATTTGATTCGTACTGTGCCGGAGGGAGGAAGACCCCATTCTGAAGCGCAGCCTTCCAGAATACTCCGAATGCATTTGTATCGCTCTCTTTTGCCTCTGTATAATTTGATGGCGGATCGCTTCTGAAGAAATATTTGAAGATGGATTGTGTCCTGACAAACGATCCCTCCGCAGATGAGGGAAGACTCTCTTCGATTACACGGGTGCGCTCTTCTGCCCGATGATATTCTTCACGGTGAGCATTCAGATAATCGATGGTCGCGATCCCGGCAGCAAGCGAGAGTGGATTGCCGCTGAAAGTTCCTGCCTGGTAGACGGGTCCTGCTGGTGCGATCATCTCCATGATATCCTTTCTTCCTCCAAACGCTCCGATTGGGAGTCCGCCTCCGATGATCTTTCCCAGTGTGGTCAGGTCAGGTGTAATGCCATATTCCTGTGCAGCACCGCCGATGCCAAGCCGGTATCCGGTGATCACTTCATCAAAGATAAGGAGGACACCGTGTTCCTGTGTGATCGCACGAACATCTTTCAGGTAGTTCTCTTCAGGTAGAATTGGTCCGATATTCCCCATCACCGGCTCAAGGATGAATGCGGCAATATCAGGATCGTCAGAGAGGATTTGATCAAGTGCCTCAGGATTATTATACGGTACCTGCCGCGTGAATTCTGCGACACCGACAGGAATTCCGGCAGAATCCGGAATTCCAAGTGTAGTTGCACCAGATCCTGCCTTTATAAGGACACTGTCATGAGCGCCGTGAAATCCCCCTTCAATCTTCAGAATCTTTTTCTTCTGCGTAAAACCGCGTGCCAGCCTGATTGCTGCCATTGTGGCTTCTGATCCGCTTGAGACACAGCGTACCATCTCAACGCCGGGTTGATCGCGGATGATCCGCTCAGCCATTTCGATCTCCTGTTCAGCCGGTGTTCCATAGAGCCAGCCGCGATCAAGCTGCTTCTGAATG
>NZ_JARVGN010000161.1 GCF_029762515.1 Methanocalculus sp.
TCGTCCCTGCACGGCTGGGCGATCTGATCCGTCTTCTTATCCTCAAACATGAGAAGGGGGCTACCTATACTGTCGGATTTTCCTCGGTTCTCTCCGAGCGGGTTTTTGATATTCTCACTATTGCCCTCATTGGTGCAATCGCGCTCCCGTTTGTTGTTGGCCAGGAACCCTGGTTCTCGATGCTCATTGGCCTTGTCCTTATTCTCGGTCTCCTTTTTGGTATTGTCCTTATCTTTTCGGGGAAATTCTCATCAGAGAACCGGATACTGGGTAAGATTATCGAGATTCTCTCACAGATCCGATCGGTATCCCAGACCCCGCGGGCACTCTTCTTCCTTTTGTTCTCCTCTCTCATAATCTGGATTATCGACTGCCTCGTATGCATGTTGGTAGCAATGATGTTCGGTGAGCCGGTTCCTTTTATGGTGATTGTGCTTGCGATCGTCATCGGCAACCTGGTGAAGGCAGTGCCGATAACCCCTGGTGGTATCGGAACCTATGAACTGGCACTTGCGATGACGTTTGAGCTTGCAGGTGTCTCAGCAGGAACTGCGGTTCTCATTGCCATTATCGATCATCTCATCAAGAATGTGGTGACTCTTGTCGGGGGTGTTGCCTCGATCTACTACTTCGGCAACTGGACAGTCTCACTCCTGAAACGGGCATATTCAGGAGATATAAAGAAGGAGATCTATGGTCGGCATTGAGGTTCAGATACAAACTGTTCTTCTATGGATTCTGGTTCTGAAGCTTCTCCAGATCTCCCTTTATCCCTCTCTCAGGGGGTCACTTGGAGATCTTGCATATCCTCTCTCCTATCCTCTCTCGCTCCTCTGTTTCTCACTCATATCCTGGTATCTCGGTTTTCTCCATCTCCCGGTAGCCATTGCCGCAGTCTTTTTTGTTCTTCTGTGTGCCCTGATGATAATCCGGCGGGAGTACAGATGGTCTGATCTCAGGCCTCAGCTCATCTGGGATGGCGCATTTCTTGTTGGTTTTCTCTATCTTCTGGAGATCCGCATCTTCAATCCGGCGATCTCATTTGCCGAGAAATTTATGGATCATGCATTTCTTGCCTCTGTTATGAGAAATCCGGTTGCCCCGCCTCTTGATCCCTGGTTTGCGGGCGGAGATCTCTCGATCTACTACTATCTCGGCCACTGGTTCTCCGGGGTTCTTGGGATTATTGTTGGTGGCGAGTCATCAGTTGTCTTCAACCTGATGCTCCCGACTATTGCAGGAATGGCTGTTGTATCGGCGGTTGCATGCGGATATCTGCTGCTCCCAAAATACCGCTGGCTCCCGGCTCTCATCCTTCTTCTCCCAAACCCAGCCGTTCTCTGGCATCTGATCGCTGGCACGCCACTTGCCTCGATCCCGTGGGAAAGTACCCGTGTTATCGCCGGCACAATCAATGAATATCCCATATTCTCTTTCTTCTGGGGGGACCCACATGCGCATATCCTCGGTATCTTCAACCAGATCCTCTTTGTCACCCTCTGCCTGGTGATGTACCTCAGGTATGGCGATCTGGATATGAGGGAACGGCTGATCCTGGCTGCCCTTCTTGCCCTGTCACTTGGGACTATGTCCGGACTGAACTCCTGGGATGTCCTCCTGTATGCCCCCTTCTACTGTGGTGTGGCGATTCTCACCGCTCTCCGATATGTAAAGCAGGATCGTCGTTCCTGGCTCCCGTTTCTGCTGGTCCCGCCTCTCTCCATTCTTGCCTATGCACCGCTCCTCCTCTCCATCGAGGGCTCAGGGATCCTTGGTATTGGAATTGTTCCTGAAGGGAGTGCGATCACCTCGTTCCTTCTTGTCCATGGCTTCTTCATCGCAATCTTTCTCTTATATGGATGGCGCGTGCTGCACCGGTACCCATGGCTGCTTGCCATTCCCATGCTGATGTGGTATGCGGGATATGGGGCTGCAGGGATTGCCATTCTTGCTGCTCTCCTTATCGGTCTCCGGCGTGAATGGAAGGGGGAAGATATCCTGGCAATTGCCGGTCTTCTGGTCATCACCTTCTGTGAACTGATCTACCTGAAGGACGGCATGGGTGTTGACTATTTCCGGATGAATACGGTCTTTAAATTCTATATGGGTGCCTGGGTGATGATGGGGCTTGCAGCGGCTGTCATCGCCGGCCGCTGGCTTTCATCTCTCCAGCTACCGCGCGCTATCCCCATGTCTCTGAAATGGATATGTATCTCCGGGGTGGTGATCTGCCTTCTCCTGATCCCGGCCTATATACCTCTCACCTATGGATATGGATCGGGCACCCTTGATGGCGCGGCCTGGCTGGGAGACCGCCATCCCGGTGATGCAGCTGCGATCCGGTATCTCGGTTCTCTTGAAGGCAATCTCCTGATCGTTGAAGCTATTGGAGACGATTACACCTATGCCAGTCGTATATCGTCCTTTACAGGTATTCCAACCATCCTCGGGTGGCCCGGCCATGAGATCGTATGGCGTTCAGATGATGGATGGTACAGTAAACGAATAACAGATGTCAGGGCACTCTATGAGGATCCTGGGAAAAGCCCGGCGCTTCTTGAGGAATATGGTATCACCCATATCGTTGTCGGAGCGTTTGAAGAAGAACACTACCTGGTCAACCTCCCAAAAACCGGTCTCATTCTCCAATTTGATGAGGGAGGTACAGCGGTCTATCAGGTGGTCTGATCGGTCTTGCAGACGAACCTTTATCCCCCTTCTCTGTGTAATAATATGGTTACGCCAGCATCGGTTCTTATACCGCTGATGAGTGATGAAGGAGGAGCCAGTCTTCTCCTGAATGAGGTGAGCTATGTCAAAGATGTACCAACAGTTTGAAGTCCCCGAAGAGCTTCAGAACAATGCGCTTGAAGCACTTGAACTTGCACGGGACACCGGAAAGATTAAGAAAGGATCCAATGAAGCAACAAAAGCTATTGAGCGCGGTATTGCCCAGCTTGTTCTGATCGGCAGTGACGTAGAGCCCGAAGAGATCGTGATGCATCTTCCGCCGCTCTGCGCAGAGAAGCAGATACCGTTTATTTTCATTAACAAACAGGCCGAGATCGGTGCCGCCTGCGGCCTTGATGTCGGATCAGCTGCTGTTGCAATTGTCAAATCCGGCAAAGGCAAGGATATTGTCGAAGAGCTTGTGAAACAGGTTGAAGCACTGAGAGGCTGAGTCTTCTATGGCTGATAATGGAACGCCGGCAGAAGTCATTGAAGTGATTGGTCTTACAGGGATGCACGGAGAAGCATCCCAGGTGAAGTGCCGTATCCTCGATGGCCCAAACAAGGGGCGGATCATCACCCGGAATACATTCGGGCCGATCCGTGAGGGGGATATCCTCATGCTCCTTGAGACGGAACGTGAAGCAAAGAAGCTCTCGAGGCGGTGAAGCCGATGGTTGAGAAGTATACCTGCAGTTTCTGCGGAGAAGAACTCGAGCCTGGAACCGGCAAACTCTTTGTGCGAAAAGACGGGGCAGTCTTTTATTTCTGCTCTTCCAAGTGCCAGAGTAACTACCGGCTCCGCAGGGTCCCACGCCGTGTCGAGTGGACTGCAATGGGTCGCAAGGCCCGTGGCAAGGAGTGATTCTCCAATGGAGCGCTCCTTTGTGATGGTCAAACCCGATGGCGTCCAGCGCGGACTGGTCGGTGAGATCATCTCCCGCTTTGAGAAGAAAGGTCTGAAACTGGTTGCAGCCCGCTTTGAGGCGCTTCCGGATGATCGTGTCCAGGAACAGTACCGGGAACACCTTGAAAAACCTTTCTTCCCTGGTCTGAAGGCCTATATCACAAGCGGTCCCGTCTTCCTGATGGTCTGGGAAGGAAAAAATGTCGTCCCAATCGTCAGGCTTCTGGTTGGTGCAACCAATCCGGCAGAGGCGCTTCCCGGTACTATCCGTGGCGATTTCGCCATTGATATCGGAAGAAATGTCATCCATGCCTCTGATTCGGATGCATCAGCAGAGCGCGAGATCAAAATCCACTTCAATGACACTGATCTAATCGGATATGCTGCTCTTGCAGAACCGATGATCTACGAATAATACCAAAATCACCTCCACACTCTTATTTTCGAGCCACAATTGGCTTAAGGGAAGAGGATCTACATTTTCCTGATGGTCGATCTGCTGACCTTTGTCCTTCTGTCACTCTCATCGATTGTGATTGTGCTCAATCCACTGGCAGCGACGCTTATCTATGTAAGCCTGACTGATTCAATGGATCGGGCAACAAGGCTGAGGGTGGCATTTGAGGCCAACAGGGTTGCACTTTTCGTCATTCTGACTTTTGCAATTGCCGGGGGGGCTATCCTGCAGCTCTTTGGCATCTCACTTGAGGCATTCCGTGTTGCTGGCGGTATTCTCCTCTTTGGAATCGGTATGGAGATGGTCTATGCAAAGACATCACGCACCAAGATGACTGCCACAGAAAAGTATGAGGGCATTGATGCGGATGATGTCGCCATGATGCCTATTGCAATCCCGATGATAGCTGGTCCGGGAACGATCACAACTGTCATTGTCCTGATGAATGAGGCGGTTGATATCGGTATTGAAGCAATGGGTGCAATACTGATTCTCTGTGTGCTTGTGATTCTGGTGAATTATTATATGATGAAGAATGCTGATCTAATCACAAAATATATCGGGCCGCGGGAGTACCGTGTCATTGGAAGGCTGATGGGTATGATGCTGATCGCAATTGCTGTTCAGTTCGTCATTACCGGACTTCGGCAGGCGTTCCCGATTCTTGTTGGAGGTATATAGATGGTACACATTGACAGTTTTGATCTCTTCTTCCTCTTCATGGGTCT
>NZ_JARVGN010000162.1 GCF_029762515.1 Methanocalculus sp.
TTTCATGTATTGAAGAGAGATCCGCTCTTTTCCCCTCGGGAGTATATCTGCTATTCTTATAAATGCCATATTCATTGGTATTAATGCATAATGGGTAAGTTATTTATAATGCTCTTCTCTTTATCTCCGTCAGCATATGGTGGGATATACCGTAAAAAAAGCGCATAAGTAATTTTTGACAAAAAAGCGGGGATATTCTCGTTATTTTCGCCGGGTTCCGGCACTTTTGCTATAATGCTAAAAATTGTAATACTATTTGTTATTTTATCTATATACTTTAGAATTTATTGGAGGGTACTATCACAAACTATAATTAACGATATCGTTCTAATTCACTTTAGCGTACTTTCATGTACGTGTCATTAACCGCACAGGATAAATATTGACGTATAGCAGATCGACCACCACATTTTGGATGAGGCGATAACATTGTCGAAAGTAGTAGAAATTTCCCCAACCACAAGGCATGAAGGCCATTCCAAGCTCGTCTTAAAAGTCAATGATGACGGCATTGTCGAGCGCGGAGACTGGCTCTCCATTACTCCTGTCAGGGGTGTTGAAAAGCTTGCCATCGGTAAGACGATGGAGCAGGTTCCAAAGATCGCATCACGTGTCTGTGGTATCTGTCCGATTGCACACACCCTCGCAGCAACAGAAGCGATGGAAGCATCGATCGGATGTGAGATCCCAGAGGATGCATATCTTCTCAGGCTGATGCTCCAGTGCGCAAACAGGATACACAGCCATGCACTGCATAACATCCTGACCCTGCCGGATATGTACTTACCCGGAACAGACACAAAGATCAACCCCTTCACACCAGAAGAGCCGGTCAGAAGCGTTGCAAAACGTATCCAGACCCTCCGTATGGTCGGCCAGACGATCGGCGAGATCGTCGGCGGCGAAGCAATCCACCCATCAAACCCACGGGTCGGAGGTATGTACAAGAACCTCTCACCACGTGGCAGGGCAAAGGTCCTCGATCTCGCAAAGATGGGACTTCCACTTGCACGTGAACACATGGAGTTCATGATTGCAATCCTCAGGAACTACCAGAAGCGTGACTGGGCAGAAGTGGGTGGCAAAGAGATTCCGATTCCAAAGGATCTCGGATACCACAACCAGGGATACATGGCAGCTGACCCGTGTTACGGAAGCAGCTCCCTTGATGAGAACCCACGCTGGTTCCCAGAGCGCTGGACAGAAGTCCGGCCATGGGACTGGTACATGGGTGAGGAAGAGATCACACTCGAAGACCCATCATACCCGGTCGGCGGCACCACAAAGGCAGGCACCAAGGCCTGGCCACAGATGGAAGCCTGCACCGGTGTTCCGCTCTATGACGGCCAGCCCGTTGAGGTCGGTCCCCGTGCCCGTCTTGTAGAGTTCAAGAATTATGACGAGAAGGGTGCAATCGGCCTGCAGATCGCACGGCAGATGGAGTACATGGACTGTTTCTATAAGATCATAGAAGCAGCAGATGCACTTGACTGTTCGGCATCGGTTGTAGCAGATGAAATCCCGCAGGGTGACGGTTCTATCGGATGGGCAGCAAACGAAGCCCCGCGAGGCTGTGACGTTCACCTTGCAAAGGTCAGGAACGGCAAAGTCGAGTACTTCTCGATGCTTGTCCCGACCACCTGGAACTTCCCCACCTGCAGCCGTGCACTCGTTGGTGCTCCCTGGCAGCTTACCGAGGTCATCATGCGTGCCTATGATCCCTGTGTCTCCTGTGCAACCCACATGATCGTCCTTGACGAGGACAAGAGGCTCGTTGCAGAGAAACTCCTCGAGTGAGTGCGTTCATGGACGAGCTGTACCCCGAGATTGTCATTGCCGGTTGCGGCAACATGCTGTTTGGTGATGACGGCTATGGACCGGAAGTTGTCGAGCGGTTGAAGGAGTATACACTCCCCGACAATGTGAAAGCGGTGGATGTGGGCCTTGGAGGCCCCTACTTCTGCTTTAATATGCTCGATAATGGAGTTACCAAAAAGCTGATCATTATCGATATTATCGATTTTGGTGCAGAACCCGGCACTTTGACGAAACTTCGAGTGGAGGATCTGCCTCCGGGCAGTTACCGGGATGCCCATTCATGGGCTCTGTCTGAACCGCTTAATATTCTTAAGGACAGGATGGATATCTCGATAATCGGGTGCCAGCCAAAGAACGTACCCGCCCCCGATGTTGAAATAGGCATTTCAACTGAGGTCGAGGATGCTATACCCCTGACGATTCAGGTTGTATTGAAGGAAATAGGGGTGAACAATGGGAATACTTGAATCCCTGAAGGCCCTGTTATTCGGTAAACACGACGTCGGTGGGGAAAAGCAGGATCAAAAACCGGCTGATAAACCGGCTGACGTAATTGTCGAAAAGAAGGCGTCAATCATAAAAGAACCAAAGGAGGAGAAGCCAGTGGCTGATAAGATTACTGTAGGACACGTGCACATGAGCGGTTGTACCGGGTGCCTTGTGTCCTTTGCAGATAACTATGAAGGATTGTTAACAATTCTTGACAAATATGCGGACCTCGTCTACTGTCTCACATTAGCAGATGTCCGGCATATCCCAGAGATGGATGTAGCCCTCGTTGAGGGATCTGTCTGTATTCAGGATCACATTGCAGTCGAGGAGATCATCGAGACCCGAAAGAACGCGAAGATCGTCGTTGCACTCGGTGCCTGCGCCTGCTATGGCAACATCACCAGATTCTGCCGTGGTGGCCAGCAGAACCAGCCCCAGCACGAGTCGTATCTGCCAATCGGTGACCTGATCGATGTGGATGTCTACATCCCCGGATGTGCACCGACCCCGCAGCAGATCAGAAACGTCTGTGTTATGGCGTACCTGCTGCTGAAAGGAAACGATGAGCAGAAGGCGCTTGCAGGTGCATACCTGACACCCATGATGAACCTTGCAAAGGCAGGCACAGAAGCCTGCGGATGCGACATCATGACCCAGGTGATCAACCAGGGTCTCTGCATGGGCTGTGGCTCATGTGCAGCAGCCTGCCCGGTACGTGCAATCACCATGCAATATGGCAGACCACAGATCGAGCGCGATCTCTGTATCAAATGCGGAGCATGCTATGCCCAGTGTCCACGGAGCTTCTTCAGCTTCGATGTGGTCAACCAGTATGAGGGTATCATGGAAGCAATAGATGCTGCTATGCAGCCCTGAGGAGGGAGAAGAAATGGTACTTGGTAACTACAAACAGGCTGTTGCTGCACGCAGCACAGACCCCGATATTCTCCGCAAATCACAGGACGGCGGCATTGTCACCCAGCTCTTTGCTTATGCACTTGATGCTGGCATCATTGACGGTGCGATCGTCGCAGGTCAGAGCGATGAGCCATTCAAACCCGAGCCGATGGTTGCGACCACCCGTGAGGAACTCCTCGCAGCACGTGGCACCCGCTACTCCATCTCCCCGAACATGTCACTCATCAAAGAGGTGACCCGGAGCTATGGACTTGACAAGGTCGGTGTTGTTGGCACCCCCTGCCAGATGCAGGCACTCAGGAAGGGACAACTCTATCCTGTCGGCCTTCGTGATGTCGCGGACAAGATTGCACTCGCAGTCGGTATCTTCTGCATGGAGAACTTCCCCTACCAGGGTATTCTCCAGCTCGTGGAAGACCACGGTGCGACCGCTCTTGAAAACGTCTCAAAGCTTGATATCGGAAAGGGCAAGTTCTGGATCTACACCGAGCGCGGTGCAACCGTTCAGCTTCCGCTGAAGGTCACCCACAAGTACGAGCAGCCAGGCTGCCACGTCTGCCTCGACTATGTCGCAAACTTAGCTGATATCTCAACCGGCTCAGTCGGAACCCCCGACGGCTGGTCGACGGTCTTCGTCAGGTCAGCAAAGGGTGATGACATCTGGGCAAAGGCGATCGCAGCAGGCGCATTCGAGACAAAGCCGATTGACTCCGTCAAGCCAGGCCTCGAACTCGTCACAAAGCTCGCAACCGAGAAGATCACAAAGAACCAGAAGTACCTTGAGTCCCGTGCAACAGAGTACGGTGTCGGAAAGGCGCTTCGGAACCCATACATCTAATCTTTTTTTTGCTTATCCCCGTTTCTGTCACAGGAACAGAAGAAAAGGGGTTTAAAGATACTGCATCTACATATCAGCAATGGCAGATGATATCGTTGAAGAAGATGCTGCTCTTCCAAAAGATCCCGTTCTTCAGGAAGAGCATGTTCCGGATATGCCTGTTTCAGAGGAAGTAACAGATGCCGGCGGAGATGAGGCTCCCGATGTACCTGAGAACGGAAGCATGGTCCCCGAAGCATTCATCCGCGATCTGAAGGCATTTGGCGAGAGTATCCGGAAGAGCCCGGCCCTTGTCGAGCAGATCCGAGATGTCTTCGAGTATCATCTTGTTGATATGACCGATCGCCGGACATTCTCCCGGATCGTCAATGCCCTGACGATGATTCTTGGCCACAGTTCAACGATGGTTGTGGCAACAGCCTGCCATATCAATGCCGCTGCCTTCTTTGGAGATATAAAAAAGCAGGCGGGTGAGGGGGAGGAAGAGACCGAAGCAATTGCCGTTCTCCAGCATCTCACTGCGCTCTATGGAAACCGTGTGCAGGAGGCATATGCCCTCTCCGTCGGATCCCTTGATGAAGACTGGTTCACAGCGGACATCAATACATTCAGGCGGGAAGGCGAGCAGAGCTGGATGATTGAACTCCGCCTTGCCCAGTACAACGGGACGATCGCACACCTGAAGATGACCCCCGAATCACTCTTCCAGCTGACCCTGATCATGATGAACGAGGTGAAGAAACTCCCG
>NZ_JARVGN010000163.1 GCF_029762515.1 Methanocalculus sp.
GTGATGTTTCGAAAGGAGTTCGCAGAATCGATCGGCGGCTACAACGAGGGGGTGAAATGGGCGCTGGACTTCGACTTCTACCACCGGGCCTCGAAGGCGGGGAGACTCTATCGGATGGACGAGGTGCTGGTGCAGTGGCGCACCATGCCGGCCAAATCGGAAGAAAAATCACGAGGCCAGATGGAGACCGTCTACGGCGTCCTGCGAAACAATTTCGCCCGCATGGGCGTGGGGGAGGTGGACGAGGCTGCGCTCGCCATCCTCAACAACCAGCACCGCGTGGACGAGGCCGCGTTCACCTGTCCGGATATCGAATGCGCTCTCGCCACCCTGCTCCGGGCGAACGCGGCCATCCTGAAAACTGCGCCTCCATTCCTCAGCAGGCCCCATCTTTTCGTAACAATGGCTGCGTATTCGTTGTTTTTTGTGAGGACTGTCGTGAAATCCCATGGATTCACCCCTGTGCTGCAAGGTCTGGGTTCGGCGCGCAGGAACGCCGGATAATCCGTAACAGGCCTGCAACGTAGCGTTCTTATGCATTTCGAGGACATTTGGGGTTGATCTTTGAGTAAGGATCCCGGAGACCGCTCTGGTTTCGTGCGGTCAGTGTTCCCAATCCTGAAGAACTCGCCGTCCCGGACATCGGGGGCAGAGGTCGCCTGGGCCACGTCTGCGATCACGCCGCCGTTCCTGCTGCGACGGTATACAATTATTCGGAGTTGATGAACGACGAGGCGATCCCGGCACAGTGCGCAATTTTACAGAGGTAGGCCACCACCCAGATGTCCCAGAATTTTTTATACATCTCGGGAGTGCCGCGGTTCACGATGAGGGTATTGATTGCAAAGGGATTCGGGGGCAGAATGAGTTTCATCGCTTCGATGAGTTTCTTGGGCCATCCCCATTCGTCGCGCCTGATAGAGATCAGTCCGGTTCCTACGCGGATGTGCTTTGCAAGGAGTTCCCTGAACGTTCGTGATGGATGTTGTACGACCGCGCGAGGGGCATAGACCAGTTTATATCCCATGGATGTGGCTTTTTTTGTCCAGCGGATATCTCCCCCCGATATGGCATCTTCGGGAAAAAGCCCGACTTTATCAAAGAGCGATGCACGGACGAAAAGGTTGGCAGTTGGAGCAACACCCCTCTCACAAATGTAGTTCTCCACCTGCATATTGGTCATCGAATCATAGAATTCAGCTGCCGTTTTGCGTTCAGAATAGTAAAATTCGACCCTGCCCCCGGCGATATCTGCATCAGCTTCTGCGAGTTCGGCAACCCCCTCTCTCAACCAGTTGGGATCTGGAAGGCAGTCTGCATCGATGAAGGCGATAATTTCATTTTTGGCGTGTTTTATTCCTGTGTTTCGTGTGACATATGAGCTCTGACTGTTCGTTTCATCCAAACAGGTTATCGGATATCCTTGCGCAATGCATTTTGTATTATCTGTGGAATTATTGTTAATAAGAATTATTTCGATGAATCCCTTGGGGTATTCCTGGTCAATCAGGGATGTGAGTAGTAGATCCAAGTAACCTTGCGCATTATACGCAGGTATTATGACCGTAATCGTTGGAATACTGGAGTTATTCATGGTTATCGGAACATTGGGGCACAAATATTGATACCAAATATACACCAGACTATTTTAAATAATGATTGAATCTAGGTCATGTTTGGCCATGCCTTTTATAATGCGCAATATTGTAACGCATAAATTTTATTGTGTATGTTATACTTTGCAAATATCCTTGAAACCCTTCTTTATAGAGTTCCATACCAAATATCATGTTGAAGAAATAATCGACGATCAATTTTAGTGATCTGTGTATCATGAAGAACCAGGGTAGTTGTGCCCCTTGATCGCGATTTTTCGAGGTTTTTGAAATTTTGCTGTATCTTTCTTTTTTTTCAGCAGTATAATCCAAATGATGTTTGATTTCTTCTGGAATGAATTTGATCTTTCCGTTCACTATCGCCCTTTCGTGAATTGCACCAAAATACTGTATGCAGTTCTTTCTTGCCAATTTCACATGAATTTTTGGAAAACCAAAATCCTTGATTTCGCCATTCGCTCGAATATCATTTCTAATGAAGGAAAATGCAGAATATTTTGATTCTTTAATTAATTCCGGGAGTTTCCGTAAGAGACTTTCCGAATGTTCCTCATCAGGTTCGACAATGAATACCCATTCTTCATTCGCTTTCTCAATTGAATAGTTCCTTTCTACTGCAAAACTGCCGGAAAAAGGTTTTTGAAAAATCTTTTCTGTATATCTTTTAGCAATTTCCACCGTTTTATCCCGGCTGTATCCATCGACAATTATAATTTCATCGAAATGTGGAGAGATATTTTGCAAACACTTTTGAATGTTTTTCTCTTCATTTTTTGTGAGAATACAGGCGCTTATACCCATTTTGTTCTTTACATTCATTGTTGGAGATCTACAGAAATCTTTTGGATTATTTTTGTCGGCAATCTTGTGATCTCGTAGAATCTTGCGGTGTGAGTATGCGGATCTGCCGTATTCTTATCCATCATTGAAGTTTTTTCATTGTAACAGAGATTTAATTGCTTATTTATCCACTCTCGGCTCATTTCAATGAATTCTTCATTTTTTAAATCGGCCAATTTGAAAAGTACAACCGGCACTTCAAATCCCGGTGGATTGTATGGATAGCCATATTCATTTCTCTCAAGATTATTACTATAGTCCTTGGAGAGAACATAGTCCACTGTTTTCATGAAAAGTTTCGAATTCCAGAAATGGTGATCCGAAAATTCTTCCTTTAACATTGAGAATGCGTACATATTGAACGAATGATATCCCACGCTCCTGCTTATTTCATCCCTGAGAATTGATTGGACAACAGTATGATCCATAAAAGAACCCGAAACATTATGGTTTTGTAGCTGTGTAAAAAATAGTCGTGCCTTCTCTTTTCCCCATGCAATCATCTTCTTTCTGAAATTCTGCTTTTCATGAATCTTGTGAAAAATGAGCCCATTCTCCATTATTGTGAGGTTTTCCGGTATCTTGTCCAGAAAAATGAGAACTATATCTTCAATTTCGCTTCTCTTTTCTCCATGAATGAGGGAAGCACACGAAGCGAACCATAACTGATGGTTGAAGGTTTTATCCACCGAGAGAACGCTGCCGTCAATTTCAAGGCGGTTCCAGAGACCGCAAGTCTCATCAAATTCGTGCTGGAAGAATACTTCTTCAGCAATACTGGAGTATTTTGTATCAGCTGTTATCTTCGATGCCTCAACCAACGCTTCAAACGTCCAGGCCGGGCCAATGAGACCATTGCATTGATCTTTCCCTTTTTTATCCCGACAATGGAATGAATACCCGTACGGTCGAGATTGTTTCGAAATAAGGTAGTCAGCGATTTTTTGAACGATCTGGGCATATTTTTCATTGCCGGTCAATTCATAACATTTCGCGTAAAGAATGCACCAGTGTGCTGAATTCCGGACAGGAGTTTCGCTGTCGTAATATGGCCCATTGTGCCCTGCCGGAAAACTCCCGTTTGCATTCTGGAGCCGTATGTTGTTTTCCGCAACACTGACGAGAAAATCACTTAGCTTAATATTTTCCATAATTGAACGCAGCCTCGATTACTGAAGCGGCAATGCCGAAAAACATTGCAAGGTTGCATACATAGGTGACGCACCAGATGCCCCAAAATTTATTCATCATATCGGGTGTTCCCCTCTGGTCAATCCATCCCTTGATGACAGATGGAGGCCACGGAATCAAGAATTTTCCGGATTCGTAGCAAATATTGCCAATTGATCGATGTTCTTTCTTCCAGATGGATAAAAACCCTTTTCCGACCCGGTGCTGCTTTTTGATCAATTCATTCAGTTTTCTCGCCGGGTGGTACACAACAGCTTTTGGAGCATATACCAGTTTGAAGCCCTTTTGTGTTGCCTTGCCGGTCCATTGCACATCTCCGCCGGATTGGACGTCATCGGGAAAGAGTCCGATTTTTTTAAATACTTCAGTCCGCACAAAAAGATTCGCGGTCTTAGCAACGTTTCTCTCGCGGATATTGTGTTCCATCTGCATGTTCATAATAGAGTCGTACAGTTCAGCAGCCGTTCTTTCCTCGGAATAATAAAATTGGACGTTCCCTCCTACCATATCGGCGTCTTCAGCAACGAGAGCTTCGATCCCCTCTTTGATCCATTCCGGCGATGCGATACAGTCTGAGTCAATGAACGCAATAACCTCCCCTTTTGCGTGTTTCAAACCTTTGTTTCGTGCAGCGTAGGAACTCTGGGTAGAGTTTTCAGAAACTAGTTTTACCGGATATTTTTGTATGATTTTAACAGTATTGTCTGTTGAATTATTATCCACGATGAGTATTTCGAATTCATTGGTGTCATTGATTTGTTCCATCAACGATTCAATTAATTGTGAAATGTTCCCTTCTTCATTAAATACAGGGCATATTATTGAAATATTGAATGTATCGGTACCCATGAAAAATCCCGGTCACTGTATCAGTTTCGATAGTTCTGATGCTGTCATTTTTCCGACCAAATCCCAATTTAGATCTTTTGATTTTTGATAATTATGCTTGCCCATATCACTCAGATTACACTTCTTTATCGATTTCATTGCATTGATCATTCCTTCTTCCTGATCTGGATCATAGAGAATACTTCCATGATTATCCAGAACCTGTGGAATGCAGCCAATTGCCGGGGCAATTATCGGTTTACCAAAACTCAACGCAAGCAATGCTGCACCCGAGGATAATATATCGGTGTATGGTAAGATTACCACATCTGCAGCG
>NZ_JARVGN010000164.1 GCF_029762515.1 Methanocalculus sp.
GGGCATCGGCTCTTTCACTGCCCTCTTTCCACCGCCGGGTGAGATGCCGTAATTGACAGGTCCCCCGAGGAGGAGCCTGCTCCTCTCAAAGAGAGATCCGATCTGCCGCAGTTCAGTCAACGTGGCTGGTGTTCCGGCAAGATACTTGCCGGGGACGGTCTGGCCGGCGATAACGATAACAAGAGGGATCGATCTGAATGCCTGAAGCTCATGAGGTGCGGATCTGATCTGATCGATTGTGGTATAGCGCACCCGATATCCTGCTTCAGTGAGAACGCCTGCCGTTGTCCGGATATAGGGTGATATGTATGGGGGTACACCGAGACAGGCGGGCTCGTCCACATACCCGTCGATGATGAGGGCGTCAGAGGTCATGGCCGATCATGCCGAGAAGCCGGCGTGCCCAGAAGAGTTTCCCCTTCTTCATCGGATCGACTGTGGTGTCGGAGAGGTCAAAACCGATGAATTTCAGGCGTGCTGCACCGAGAGCGTCTGCTGTGAAGGCGGCGCGGTCGCCGTCAGTGAAGCCGCCGAAGTTATGGATCTGCGGAAGCGGCGCTGCCTGCGTGGTTCCGATCAGTCTTCCCGGAAACCGTGGAACCCATCTCTGGAGGAGCGGCATGTTGTCGCCATGGGCATGGACTGCTATAATCGTCTTCCCTTCATTCATGGTGATGAAGGGATCATCCGCCCCATCCAGATCAGTGAAGATCGCATCCGGGAGAATACCTGCATCATACAGGACGAGCGCCGCGGCATCTGCTGCGATGACTACGCCCTCTATCCGGTCAAGTTCTGATTTGAGGCAGGGGGCATTGCCGCAGATGGTGACGGTCTTTCCAGAAATGAGGGATTCAAGTGCTTCGATATCATCACGGGGAATGATCCCGGCAAGGAGATCGGCTGCTGCCTCATCAGATTCGCGATCAAATCCAAAATAGTCAAGGATCTCAGTATAATGAGGTTCCCAGTCTTCAAACCTCATTCTTATCCCCGTTATCATCGATCCCGACGATCTTGGTGAAGAGGTTTAAGATCGGGTCAATGATCATCTCAAGGAGTTCCTCCTTGTCACGGACGAGTGAGAAGTAGTTGAGGGGGATGCTTGCTGCTCCCATTGTACCATGCCCCCCGGCATCCCCGATATCACCAAATGCCTCTTTGAGGACATTGCCGATATGCACGCGGATATCCTTGTTCCGGGCGGATATGGTGATCTGCTGGTCGGTGATGCCGTAGACAAGGGCAGTTGTTACCCCCTCGAGGTTGATGAGCATATCTGCTGCCTGTGGAATGGCATCACGGTTCCGGAGATAGCCGACATTTGCAAAGAGGAATCCATTCTTTATCTTGCGGCTTGTGATAGCATTCCCCATCACATCAACCGTCTCCTGCGAATATGACGGGGACATGATCTTCTCGAGGAGATCCGCATCCGAGAGTGGGAGGAGGTATGCGGCATTATAGAGATCATTGGAGGTGACACCACGACGGAACTCGCGGGTATCTGCCCGTATGCCATAGTAGAGGGCGGTTGCAATCTTTGTATCCACGTTGATATCGAGCTCCTGGAGGTACTGGGCGAAGATGCTGGCAGTAGCTCCGCTCTCAGGGCGGATATCCATAAACTTCGGTTTATTCTTCAGCTCCACACCATCAGAGCTGTGGTGATCGATGATGATGTCAACTGCAAGTCCGGGATCGAGATCATTATTCACACCGGGTGCAGCACAATCAACGAGTGCGAGATGGGTGCATCCCTTCAGCTTTTCAGGTGTGATCCGCTCCATCTGGATCTCAAGGAGATTGACAAATGCGCGATTCTCCTGGTGTCCGACATTTCCATCAAAGAGGATGACACATTTCAGCTCGCCTTTGGTTGCGGCCTGGGCGATGGCACAGAGTGCCATGGCACTGGAGATTGCGTCCGGATCGGGGTTTCGGTGCGTGATGATGCCGAGTGTTCCGGTCATTCCTTCAAGATGCGAGTAGAGTTGTTGTGCGCTCCGTGCGGCAACCAGCCGCTTCATATGGTTGACGGCTGACTTTGCAACCACCTGCTGGGGATAGAGCACCACATCCGCCCCCTGCTCAACAAGCTTGTCGACAGAGAAGAGATCTACTGCACGCGCTATACAGAATGCCTGCGGATGGCACTTCTTCGCCAGTCCGACCGCGGCCAGATTTGCCTCCTTATTGCTTGAAAGAACGAAGATAATCTCTGGAATGGGGAGATCACGGAAAAGCTCCGGGTCTGCTATGTCATGGGCAATCGCCTGATATTTATGGTCTTTTAAGTCCTCGACCCGCTTCTCGTCAGAGTCGACAACAACGATATTATCGGTTTCTTTCAGGAGTTCCTCTATGACATTGTAGCCGATGCTCCCGCACCCAAATACCATATATCGAACTACTGGTTTTGGGTCACTCTTTCCACCATCAGCCATACCGTACTCTGGTACTTCCAATATTATAATGGTGATTGGAGGGGGCGATCAGGGGTATTTTCATAAGGCATAAATAGTCCTGATTATAACTGTATTAGGTCAAATAACGGGGCCTGTGGCTTAGTCAGGCATAGCGACGGACTCTTAATCCGTAGGTCAGGGGTTCAAATCCCTTCAGGCCCGTTCTCTTTTGCTGATTCAAGCTTATTCTGTTCGTTAATTGGGGGATATTGAGATTTATATTAATTCTAAGCTTATGTACAATATGATCCATCAATCGAGAGGCGTTTAGCCCGCTTTCCTTGATGAATCTATACGTATCAGGGGTAACTGTGAGATACAGCGTAACTCTATGCTCTTTCGATTGCTCATTTTTTCTGACTCTTCTCTCGTGTCATTTCTTCTCTCCTGTACTTCTGGAACCGGATTCCCTGGATTACGGACGATTCCCCGGAAGAGCTTTCCAAGCACATCTCCTCCGGTGATTATCCGCCATTCATTCCCCAGAGGAGGACATTAATGGCGACATTGCCCCAGAGGATTGTAACCAGCAGAAAGTTTGCATTTTCAGGAGCGCAAGCACCAGTTTGGCATCCCTGTTGCCCCGTTCCGCCTCAATCACCAGCTCAAGCTTGCTGATCGTGAAGAAGGCCAGATTCAGCCCTGAAAAATCGCAGACTGGGAGATACATTCGATGATACCAATCCAGATCAGAAAATCCACTCGTTCTCCATCTGCTGCAACCTCATTCCCTGGTGAGGGGATGGACGCCGGATCTCATCCATTCTTTCACACTGCCATCAGCATCTCTTCAAGGCTCGGGTACCGTGATTCTATCCGCTCGACACTCCCACCTGCCGCATCAATCTGCGATGTGATCCGGTTCAGCTGATCGATATCCTTTGCAGTCGATACATAGCCCCCGTCGTCGGGGGAGAAGGGAAGCTGTTCTGAAAGTGATGCGGGATTTGCGATCCGGAAATGGATGAAGTAAGTCAGTGATCCAAACTCCTCCCTCAGTTCATCCATCGTGCCAAACGCAACCCTCTCTCCCTCAGAGAGGATTAACACCTGGTCGGAAATCTCTTCCACCTGGAAGAGGTTATGGGCAGAGATGATGATCATCTTCCCATCATCACGCAGTTTCCGGAGAAAACCGGTGATGAATCTCGAGGTCATCGGATCGAGCCCTGAAGTCGCCTCGTCATAGACGAGTATCGTCGGGTCATGGAGGAGCGACCGTGCAATGGCAACCTTCCGCCGCATCCCTTTTGAGAGCTCCCCGAGCTTTTTGCCTTCATCAGCGAGGTTCAATGAGAAGAGAAGCTCATCAGATCGTCTTTTGATCTCCCTCCGGGGCATCCCGTAGATCTCCCCGAAGAATGAGAGGTACGAGGAGATCGTCATGGTATCGTACAGCCGCGACTCTTCAGGGAGGTACCCGAGCCGCTCCTTCAGCGCATTGGGATCGGCAATGACATCGATGCCATCTATCTCAAGGGTACCTGACGTAGGGGTGAGTAGTCCTGCGCATATCTTCAGGAATGTCGTCTTTCCTGCCCCGTTATGCCCGATGATCCCAAAGATTCCATTCTTATCGATATCAACGTCCAGTCCTTTCAGTGCAACAAACGAATCGAACTCTTTTCGAACATCGCGGGCATGGATCATACTGAGACGGTTCATCGTTTTGATATAATAAGGGTGCCGGAGGAGTACCATACTCCTGAGCCATTCTGTTCTCTCCCTCCACACCCCCTTGAAGTTTCGGACATCCCCTGCTCTACCCTTGATAACGACTATTTTATAGAAGAAATGTCCTATGTAGGCGTGCATGAGCGTGGGGTATCTCCGACAGATCCATGTTGTGGCGCGATGGGAGCTTCTGCGCACCCTCTCGACAATGGGCCGGGGTGTACTGCCTGCTGCAATCATCCTCTTCATCCTCCTTGTTGCTGCATCCGGACTGACAGCACAGAGCGGCCTTCATATACAGGACGGTATCTACCGGCTTGGTACAGACAACCTGCCTGCCGGTGAGGTGATCGCAGAAGATGGAAGGTTCAATGTCTTCATTGATTCACGTGCATCTCTTCTGAACACCCGGCTCTCCTATGATATCGTCATCCTGGGCAGTGAGGTCTATGTCCAGGATACCGAGAAGGGGCGTGCCGCACTCACCTCGCTCGAACAGGTCTTTGAAGGATATTCTGCATCCATGAATGTGCAGGAACCGGATCTCTATGCAGCATATCCGCTCTGGATCAACCGGATATATGAGAGGAGTACCATCGACTTTTCTGCAACCCAGAGCGGCCAGCGAATCTCTCCGGTTCCGCAGAGAGAGGCGCCTGAGCCAACCG
>NZ_JARVGN010000165.1 GCF_029762515.1 Methanocalculus sp.
TTCCTCCTTGGATCGGTCGGCCTTGCCCACCTCGAAGGCCTCTCGTTCTTTGATGCCGTCTATTTCATCATCGTAACGGTGGCAACAGTCGGGTATGGCGATATCGTTCCGACAACAGATGGCGGCCGGTTCCTGGTGATGGTGCTTATCCTTGCCGGGGTGGGGACATTCCTGACGGTTGTTGCCTATACAATCGAGCTGATGATCTCAAGGAATGATCTCCGTTCAAGGCAGAGGAAAGTTCGTATGATCATCGGTGTCTTCTTCTCTGAGGTTGGTGTTCCGATGTTTCATCTCTTCAAACCGGGTGTTTCATCTTTTCAGCAGGATGACGATCTCCTTGTGAAGAATGGCTGGGATAAAAAACAGTTTCTTGCCGCAAGAAAACGCCTTTTGGGAAGATCTTTTGGAGTTGATCTGATGAAGCTCGATCGGATCGCACTCTCCCGGTTCCTGGCAGAGAAGCGTGGCTTTATGATCCAGCTCCTCCAGCATCCGATGCTCTTTGATGATGAGCCCTTCTCGGATATGATCACCGCACTATCCCATCTTCAGGAGGAACTCTCATCACGGCGTGATCTGGCGCATCTCTCCCAATCTGATGCCGCACACCTGTCACACGATTGCGAACGGGTATATCGTCTGCTAGTTTCAGGGTGGCTTGAGCATATGGAGTACTTACAGAGCCATTACCCGTTTCTCTTCTCGCTCTCTGTCAGGACAAATCCTTTTGATCCCGAGGCGTCCGCTGAAATTGACTGATTGGATCCGGGTTATTCCGGTATGCGTTTTTTGGGATACTTATTTCAAACCTTGCCCCCTCTTTCCAGGTGCCGGTTTCGCGGATTGTCATCCCTGTAATCGAGAGTATCTCGCGGATCAGGTAGAGTCCAAGCCCCATCTTGCTTCCCCGGATATGCGAGAAGATACGTTCTTTCATATCATCCGGAATGCCGATCCCATCATCTTCAACAGTCAGCACCCCGGTTTCTCCATCCTGGTGAAATGAGATCTCAATTCTGGTTGCTCTCTCACCATGAATGACGGTATTATGGAAGAGATTTGAGAAGACCTTCAGGAGGAGCGGGTCCGCATAGATCTCAAGATCGCCGGTTTCCACCGTAAGAGTAATGTTGCCGGGATTTATCTCCTGTTCAGCCCATCGTGCTGTCGATTCAACATGCTGCCATGCGGGTTCCTGGGCTCCGAGATTCTGATAGTCGGCTGTGAAGGTGATCTGCCTCTCTATCGTCCTCACAGCTTCGGTTAGTTTCTCCATGTATCTCTGTATCTCCGGATCACCGGGAAGTTCCTCCTGAATGATGGAGCCATAGCCGAGGATGGACGTGATCTGGTTTAAGATATCGTGCCTCGTGATCGAGGAGAGGAGATTGAGTTTTTTATTTGCCACTTCAAGGCTCTGGCGTGCCCTGTACACATCCGTTATATTCCTGATGAAGATGGTGGTGCCGATCGGGGTCCCTTTCCTGCTGGCAAATGGCTCTGTTCGCACCTCGAATATCTCGTCTCCATCATCACGATGGATGAGGTGCGATCCTTTCATGTCATGGATCCCCCATCGCCTGAGAATATTCATCCCATCTGTTCCTTCAATCTCCGCGAACGTATTGCCAACGACGATTGTTGCAGCACGGTTCATATCAACCACCCGGTTGTTCTGGTCAAGGACGATTACACCGTCATTCATCGTTTCGATGACCGTTTTTCTTGCCAGAGGTACGATCGTGAAGAGGCCGAGATTCGTATTGCCGCTGATAACGATGAGAGAGAGCGTGATCAGGAGTGCAAACGGTGTCAGATCAACGCCGGGGAACGGGTCAAGGCGGAAGAGGTACAGGAGATTGAAAAGGATGGGTGTGATGATTCCGATAAAGAGAAGAAATAACTGCTCGCGGACACGGGGTGTGCTTGCGGTATACCGGTAGATCAGGATGCAGATCGAGCATGCGATCAGGAAGTATGAGTACAGGGTATGCAGCGGGTAGATCGGGCCGTATATGACCTCCCAGACGATCGTTCCAAGTACCAGCTGTTCGGTAACGCCGGAGTAGAAGAGGCCGTGGATACTGTTTGTCCCGACGAGAATGATATTGATTATGGGGATGATGAAGAGAATGGCGGCTCTCTGTGCGGTTGCAAACCACCGGATGCCGGTAAATGCACAGGCGATGAGGAAGAAGGTTACCGGAATCCCCGAGAACCCGATGGATGACAGGGTGGTGATGGCGAGCTGGGAACCCGGATCCGCTGCCATATAGAGACAGGCATCCCCGAAAGCCCAGATGGCTGCAAGTACCAGAAAGAGCGTAACAGGTCCTCTGAGCTGTTCGCTCCAGCTCCCCCTGAGATGGTATGCAGATATGGCAAATACGAGGGCGACGATCAGGAGAGTCGGGGTAAGGATTGAGAACTGGAATATCATAACGCTAATCTCTCAGAGTGCTCTTCATAAATAAAAAGGTTATTCGTTGATTGCTTCCTTTCCGATTGCTCAAAACCCAAAAAGCAGATAATTACCCTGTGTCAGGATACTCCCATGCGGGAGGGCGGGGTGTGCCCGCCTGCAGGGAAAGTGGTATTAATGGTAATAAATCCTGACCGTTCCTTCTGTTGAGAGCCGTTTCTGCTGGCCATATGGCTCTATGACGAACGCAATCCCCTCATTCGCATGGGCTTCGATCGCTCCATCGGAGATTCCGGTGTAGGATTCGATATACGAAAGGGTATTCCTGTCAAAGGAGGGGTTCTCATCCCATGCTCTCGTATATGCATGAGCCTCTTCGAGTGTCATGAACCGGATGGTTACCGGGGCCTCGGTTTTTACCTCAAGCTTCAGATGTTTCTGCATGATGGTATTTACCGAGGGAACGATCTGTGAATAGCCGCTTTCAGGGGAGAGCTGCTCTTCGCGCCAGAACACCCAGTTGCCACTAGATGCCGGTGTGGATTGGGGAGTTGTGGAATCAACCGGGCTCTCCCCGCCGATGGTCTGTGTTGTTTCACCGACTTCAGATAATGCACCGCCAATCGTATCTTCAACGCTTCCCATGATCGAATCGGTATCAAGGACAACTCCGGTCGGATCCGTCGAACAACCTGCGAAGAAGATGGCTGCAATCAGGAGCAGAAAAGCAGTAATCTCGTGTATTCTCATAAATCTTTTCACGCACTATTTATATAAAAAGGTTGTGACTTGCGATCTTTTGCGATCTGATTTATGCTTATTTCATCAGGCAAATGACTGCGTTTTCATCGCCAGCCTGTTTCGACTGCAAGACGACAGATTTTAAACTCTTGTCATAAATTATTCACTATGAAATGCCGGGGAATCGGATGTCTTCTGCTCATCGCTCTTCTACTTTTCTGCTCGGCAGGGTGCAGCGAGAGTTCCGGATCTCAGGGTGAGCCTGACCAGACTGGTGTTGTATCACCCGTTGATCATAAAGGAAGCGGCCTTCTCTTTATCAATGAATATGAAGGCGGCCATGCTTATCGGACGCCATCCGGCACCTTCCTGGTTTTGGATCTCAGGGGATCATGGACTGGGATGGGGCGTCAGTATGGCGGCCTTGCCGGGGAGGATCTTCGCCTCTTCCATGACAGGATTGTGGCGGATCTCACCAGCCGCGGTGTTTCGGGTGATCATCAACTGGCGACTGCACAGGAGTTATTTGACAGTCTCTCACCGGAATTGCAGGAACTGCTCAAGGGAATGAGCGAGACATCCGGCCTTACAATGGATGAGGTGCTGGTTACGAATGCCGGTATGATCCTCTTAACCGATGCAATCCTTTCGGATCGGCTGCCGGGTCTGCCTGAGGATCTCCCGGCAGGGTGCAGCGGGATCGGCGTCTGGGATCAGTATACAGAAGATGGCAGCGTTATCTTTGGCCGAAACTGGGATATCGATCGGGCATCGATGAGGGAGTACATGGAGTTCCTCTCTGTTGTTCTCCTCCACCCGGATGACGGCTATGCGTATGCCAATATCCATCCGCTGGGAAACGTCTATCTCGAGAGCGGTATGAATGAATTTGGTCTCTTTATAGAACTGAATAATGGAGGCCATTCTGATCCGGCTGAACCTGCGGATCGCCAGAACACAGCCTCTGTGCTTGTCGATGTATTGAGAGAGTGCCGCGATGTCGAAGAAGCGGTTCTGATGCTGAAGGGTATCCCGGCCGATCTCTCCTACATTCTCCAGATTGCAGATTCTGCCAATGCAGTATCGCTAGAGCGGGGAACCTTAGATGCCAGGGTGCGGGATCCTGATGACGAGGGCCTTGTGATCGCAGTGAACCACTTCATTCCTCCCTATCCGCCGGAATGGAATGATTGGATTCAGTTGCCAAGGACTGATGAAGATGATCCGAGATACAGCAATATGCTCCGCCTTGCACAGTCACCGGCGTATATGGGCCATTTCAATTTGGAACTGATGCAGGAATACCTGATGGTTCCAATGGAAGAAGGCGGTGCATATCATGCTGGAACGGTGTACCAGGTTGTTGCGGTTCCAGAGACCCGGACTATCTGGTTACATGCCTGTGAGTATGCCGGGTGGGAAGAGATACCTCTGGCATCCCTTCTCAAATAATGTTCACCCTGCGATAACAGGTACATTCATCCTCTCAGGGGAGAAGTGGAGTATATCCGGGTCTTCGAATGCTCTGGTTCCTCTTCGCACTCGGGGGTGCAGTCTCCCAGGCAGTCTATGCCGGCATGGTGAAACGCCTGCTCACAGGGAAGCAGATCTATCTACTGGCAGGTATTTCATTCCTCTCTGCC
>NZ_JARVGN010000166.1 GCF_029762515.1 Methanocalculus sp.
CAGAGGATTTTTCCGGAACGCTCTCTGATATCTTTGAAGGAGCCATGGGTTTTGTGATGAGAAATATCCATAAGGTACAGGCAGGACAGAATGTCAATGCGCCGGGAGTACCCGAGATCTCGCCAGTAGTATTCGAGGAACTGCTGGTTAACGCCCTGGTGCACCGGGATTACTTTATTACAGCGCCAATACGGTTATTCATCTTTGACAACAGGATTGAGATCATCAGCCCGGGCAATCTGCCAAACAACCTGACAGTAGCGAAGATTCGTTCCGGAAACTCCAATATACGAAACCCAATCCTCGTATCCTTTATCGCCAAAGGTCTTCTTCCTTATCGTGGAATTGGATCAGGAATAAAGCGTGTACTTGAAGAATGGCCCTATATTGACTTCACTGATGACCGGGAGGGGAGCATCTTCACTGCTACTGTGCATCGGCATGGAGACAGCGTTTTTAGGAAGAACCCGGAGCAGATCATTGCACTCATTCAGGGAAATCCAGAAATCACAATTCAGGAGATGGTACAACAGAGCGGATTGACTGAGAGAGCGATAAAAACTCAGATTGGCAAATTCAAAGCTGAGAATAGAATCAGGCGTACCGGTTCATCACGAAGCGGCAAGTGGGAGATAATACAGGAATAGTGAGTCGGGCGATCATGATAATGAACGCTTATATCATCTCATCTATACGATCCGATAATGTTGGGAACTTCACCAAAAATTTATATACCAATATAAACATTGAGACGGGTTGATCAAAAAGTGTACCAAAAATATATATACATGTTTCTATTCCTGGCACACACGTACCAATCAACCATGGATGAACAGAATAACCCTTTGTGGATCGATTGGTGACGATACTAAATGTGGTTCCATTCTCTACGAAGTGAACGGGCAACCTCATTTGGGTTATTGATGATGTCACAGTACATTCCGTATTACTCCTGAGGGTTGCAGGGTGAGATCCGGGGTTTCTGAAACTGAAGTGTCTGCTCCCAGAGTTCTATTGGAATGATGACACTTTATTTGTGGCCGCTGGCGTCATACACATACTGGATGTCATTCATTATATTCCTGTTATTGCTTCGGGAGATTATAGTTAGCCCGTTGGGTGGTTGGTCAATACCGTTGAATAAAGGATCTGTGATAATCAAAAGAAACCGGTAGAGAACACAATCATACCCGGTGTAAATACCAGAGGGAAACCTCGATCATTTCATAACCATGGAATACGCATTTCTTCATGGCAGGGGGTAAGGCAGTGAATATAATCGAGAAGAGGGGAACCCGATCCCTCCATCAGAGGGAGATTTTAAACAGGCTGAAACAAGAGATGCCAACACTTCAGAGACGATTTGGCATTAAACGGATCGGATTGTTTGGATCATATGCACGGGATGAAGCCGGTGAGATGAGTGATATAGATCTTCTTGTCTCTTTTGAAGAGGAGAAAGAGCGGTTTCGTACATTTATGCAATGTATTTTTTATCTTGAGGATATTTTCGGCAAAAACGTCGAGCTTATCGCAGAACATGCACTCGACTCCAGAATCCGGCCGGTCGTTATTGATGAGGTGATCTGGATTTGAAGACAGATGCCTTTTATATCAGCCACATTATCATTAGACCAATTAAATCCATTAAATAAAATCAAGAAGAGGGGGAAATCTCCACACCCCTAACCCCGCATAATCAGAGATAAAACAGTGCCCCGAACAGGAGCACAAACGAGACTGCAATCACCACGATAAAGATCGCCGGATTCCATGCCAGCACCTTCTTCCCGTCAAGAGGGCCGATCGGGAGCATATTGAAGGCAGCGAGCATCGCGTTGATCTTGACACCGACTGCGCCGACGAGGATCACAAACCACCCCAGATCAAACATCATTCCCCCGATCACAAGCAGTCCGAAGGGGATTGCAAGGAGGAGGTTTGTCACCGGTCCGGCAACCGAGATCACTCCGTTCTCTTTCTTTGAGAGGGTGGGGCCATAGATCATCGTGGCACCGGGTGCGGCAAAGACAACCCCGACAAGAGCGGCAATTGCTACTGCAACGAGGAGCATCTGATTATCTTTCTGAAATTCCGCCCAGTACCCATACCGCATCGCCGTGAACTTGTGGGCAAGCTCATGGAGCACAAAGCCCACCCCGACCGTGATCAGCGAGAGGAGGAAGAAGAGGGCGGCGGTTCCAAGATGCACACCTGTTGCCGAGAATCCGCCGACGAGAGCAAGGGTGAACGCCAGGGCAAGCGCAAGCCAGGCGATGCCGAGATCCTTGCGCTCACGTGTCGAGATACGTTCCAACATACTGTATATTTCTGTTGCATGAAGAGATAGGGTTTCTCATTCAGATCAAATTCCATCCATCACCGAATCAACCATTCACCGGAACGAGGCAATCATCCGGGTATTCCATCCCGAAGAGAGACGAGAGGGGAGTGTGCGGGAGAGAGGTGGGAACTCTGATGGAAGAAGCGGTATCAGAACATATTTTCTCCTCTTCTGCAAAATATCTCTTCAGCTTGAAAATTCGGAATGAACACCATGAGAACAATCCCATCACCCGGAACATTCATCTTTACTATCTTTCTCCTCCTGATCCTCTTCGCACTTGTGGGATCAGCGGGATGCCTTGGTGACGAACAGCCCCAGATCCAAGCCACTCAGACAGAACAGCCGATGAAGGCTGAATATGCTCCTGGCGAGATCCCCCTCCTCTATGCAGAGGCAGAAAACACGGCACGAGATAGATTCGATGCAATAGCCCGGATCCCACAGGAAGAGCGGACATTTGAGAATACCTTCCTTGCTTTTGACACCATCATCACCAATTATACAGATGCAGTATACCCCATGCAATTGATGGGGTATGTCCATCCCGATGCAACCGTCCGGGAAGAGGGGATGGCCATCTATGAAGCCTCATCGATATTCACAACAGAGACCTATGCACGGCGGGATCTCTATGTTGCTTTAGCAGATCCGTTACCCGGGACAGCAGATGAAAAACGTCTCCGTGATGTTACTTTGAGAAGATTCGAGAAGCAGGGGCTCCTCCTCAACGACGAACGGCTTGAGCGGGTCATCGGGATGAAAAACAGGATTGCTGCACTCGAGGCAGAGTACAACGCTAACCTCAACAGTGATAATACAACCATTCTCTTCTCAGAAAAAGAACTCCGCGGCCTCCCCCCATCTGCACTGGCGGGTTTTGGCCGGACAGAAACGGGAGACTACATCGTCACGACAAGCTATCCCGATTATATCGCAGTAATGAGCTATGCAGATGAGAGTGAAACACGAAAGCGGATGCTTGCTGCAGACAATGCCATGCAGGGAGACACAAACATCCCGCTCCTTGAAGAAGCCATCCAGCTTCGCCAGAAGGTTGCCCGTGAACTCGGCTATGATACCTGGGCAGACTACCAGATCGACGGCCGGATGGCAGGAGATGCGGACTCGGTGATGGAATTCTTAAATGATCTTAAAGGACCCCTCAGGGAGAAGAGGGAAGCTGAATTTGCCACCCTTCTCTCAATCAAACAACGGATTGATCCCGGTGCCAAATCGCTCGATCATTGGGATATAACCTATCTCACCGAGATCTACAAAACCGAAGAGTACGGGTACAGCATGGATGAGGTGAAAGAGTACTTCCCCCTTGACCGGGTAATGAATGGATTGTTTGAGATCTATGAATCCCTCTATGGGATAACCTTTGAGGAAGTCAATAATCCAGTAGTATGGCATCCCGATGTCCGGCTCTTCCAAATCAGCGATGAGGCGGATGGAACTACAATTGCACACCTCTATCTTGATCTCTATCCCCGTGAAGGAAAGTACAATCATTTCATCATTTTTGGCCTTACAAGCGGAAGGATGACTGAAGAGGGGTATGCACAACCATCTGCGGCGATAGTCGGAAACTTCAACCCCCCGCAGGAGGGTAAGCCTACCCTGTTAACAATGGATGAAATCTGGACATTATTCCACGAGATGGGCCATGCCACACATAATCTCCTCACCCGTGCTCCATATGGCACACTCTCAGGGTTCGAGGTCGAGTGGGACTTTGTGGAAACCCCATCCCAGGCATTCGAAGAGTGGATATACGATCCTGCCATCATGGAATCGATCTCAGGCCATTATACAGATCCTGAACAGAAGATCCCACCGGATCTTCGGGACAGGGTCATCGCCTCGGAAGATTTTGGAAAAGGGTATTCATTCTCCTCACAACTCCTTAATTCTCTACAGGATATGAACTATCACTCTAAAGACGGGCCTGTTGACACCGTCCGGATCTATGAGGAGCTGCATCAGGAGCTGCGTGGGATACCCGCAATAGAGGGAACGCAAAAGCCGGCCAGCTTCCTGCACCTGATGGGCGGATACGATGCCGGATACTACAGCTATCTCTGGTCAAAAGTGTATGCGATGAATATCGTCGAGCGCTTCAAAGAAGACGGCATGACCAACCGGACAACCGGAATGGCATACCGGAAAACGGTTCTTGAGAGGGGCAATATGGCAGACGGCATGGTACTACTGACAGACTTCCTCGGGGAGGAGCCGGGGATCGAGCCGCTGTACCGGTTTCTTGGGATCGAAGGGTAATCCAATCGAATAATCCCACATCCCCTCCTTTTAGGCTCCATGAATGGTGCAGACACCAGAGTCCGCCAGCCCTTGGAGTATCAGGATGTTGCTCCGGTTTCAATCCGGGGGATATTTTTGTC
>NZ_JARVGN010000167.1 GCF_029762515.1 Methanocalculus sp.
CCCGGTTGCAGTCTTCCCGGATCTTGCATCACGCCCCTTCTCCAATATACCGCTTCAGGCTGATTTCGCATTTGTGAGAGAGTGGTTTGAACAAGCAGGGGAGCAGCCGATCCCTGTCCATCCGGTTCTTTCCGAGGGGATCTCTTCAGGTGATGCTGCGATCATCTCCTGCTGGCACACTGCCCTCACAAACCCCCGTACCTATACGGAATGGGTGGAGCAGTTCATCTCTTCCCTCCCCCCGGATGCCGCCCGGTACGCACCTGCATCCGCACTCCCATCCAATGCCGCGATGCTGGTTGCCACCGGCTTTGACCTCTTCGATACGATCGCAGTTGACCTGAGAGCGGCACAGGGGCTCTTCTGCACCACTGAAGGGGTCTATCCCGGCTCATGGATCAACGAGGGTGTCTGCTCGTGCTCAGGATGCCAGAGTGGCGATCTGAGAGAGCATAACCGGCAGGCACTTGCATCCGAGATTAAACTGGCAGCAGCACTCCTGAAACGGGGTGAACTGCGGGAGCTGATCGAGTCGCGATGCAGATCAGATGCCGCCCTTGTCGGCATCCTCCGCCATCTTGACGCGAAGAAGGCGTTCATGGAATTAAACTCCCCTATCGCACGGACGAGCCCATTCAAGGCATATACAGCAGAATCGATGAACCGTGTCGAGATCGATCGCTTTGAAGAGCGGGTGAAGAGCAGGTTCTCACAGGATCGATGGGATACATGCGTCCTCCTCCCCTGTGCTGCCCGGAAACCCTACTCATTCTCCCAGAGCCACAAAAAGTTCCAGGAGGCAGTTGCGGGAAGAGCACATGAGGTGATCGTCACCTCCCCGCTCGGTGTTGTGCCGCGTGAGCTGGAGCTGATCTATCCGGCAGCCCACTACGATGTTCCCGTCACCGGGTACTGGGATCGCGAGGAGAAGCATATCCTCACCCGATATCTGGCAGAATATCTCCGCACCCACCCATACCGGCGTGTCATCTCGCATCTCGAAGGCGGTGCCCGCGATGTGGCGCGTGCCGCAGCTGCGGAGGCAGGCATTCAGCTTGAAGAGAGCTGTATTGATGGCCGCCCGACATCACGTGAATCATTAAACCAGCTCTATGATGCACTGGCGGGTGAACGGAAGCGGTCTCCCGATATTGTCGGGGGGACGATCCAGTGGCAGTTTGGTATCACAATCGATACGAAAGGGATGATCATCAAAGGGAAAGGGCCTGAGAAGAAGGTGTACCGGGGGAGGCAGCAGCTCTTCTCCTTTGATCCGAATACAGGGCTGCTCAGGCCAACCTTTGAAGGCTGGGATCTCCTTCCCGGCTGCTACCGTGTCGGGATAGAAGGGTTTGTTCCGCAGGGCGATATCCTGGTACCGGGCGTCGCAGACGCGGATCCGGCGATCCGCGAGGGTGATGAGGTGCTTGTCACCGGCGAAGGGGTGCGTGCAACCGGGAGAGCGATGATGTCAGCAGATGAGATGAGCCGATCTTCACGCGGAGTTGCTGTGAAGGTGCGTAAAGTAAAGAGATCCTAGTTACAAACGCATACGAGATTATTGGGATATCCGGAGTGGTAGTGAGTGTATACAGTACGATCAGCAAAAACATTATCAGAAAACGTCTTTGAAACATGGATTGAGGCGCCTCATGTCAGCAGGAATGCAGAGGCGGGCCAGTTTCTTGTGCTCCGGATCGATGAGGAAGGAGAGCGGATCCCCCTCACCATATCAGGGGTGGATGGAGATCTGGTTCGCGTCATCTTTATGGCAGTCGGGACAACGACTGAAAAACTCGCTGCCCTAAAAGCAGGTGACACCATACTTGATGTTGTCGGACCCCTCGGGCAGCCGAGTGAGGTGCACCACTTTGGAAGCTGCGTCCTCGTCGGCGGCGGTGTCGGGATCGCGTGCCTTCCGATCATTGCAAAAGCGCTGAAGGCATCAGGCAACAGTGTGATCGGGATCATCGGTGCACGGAATAAGGACCTGTTGATCCTTGAAGATGAGATGAGAGAAGCCTGTGATGAGCTGATCGTCACAACCGATGACGGGTCATACGGGATCAAGGGCTTTGCCGCCGGACCCCTGAAGGAGATCTGCGAGTCCCGTCCGCCGGATGCGGTCTGGGTGATCGGTCCTGCCATCATGATGAAAGTGACCTCAGGAGTTACCAAGCCGTTTGGGATCAGGACATTTGTCTCGCTGAACCCGATCATGGTGGATGGAACAGGTATGTGCGGATCCTGCCGGGTTGTCGTGAATGGCGAGACGAAGTTTGCCTGTGTTGATGGCCCGGAGTTTGATGCCCATTTGGTGGACTTTGATCTCCTGATGAACCGCCAGCGGTTCTACCATCCTGAAGAAAAGGAATCCCGTGAACATCATCATTCAGGGGGATGCGGCTGCGGGGGGAACCATTAATGGCTGACCGTTCTGCTGAAGCAAGGGTCAAAGACTTCGCCGAGGTCGACTGCGGCATATCCGCTGAGGAGGCGGTTATTGAGGCGGCACGATGCCTCCGGTGCAAGAAGCCCGCATGTGTCGATGGCTGCCCGGTCGGAATCGACATTCCGGGATTCCTGAAGTATATCGAGGACGAAGACTTCCGATCTGCAATTGCGATCATCAAGGAGAGCAATATGCTCCCTGCAATCTGTGGCCGTGTCTGTCCACAGGAGGCTCAATGCGAGGGCGAGTGTATCCTCGGTGTGAAGGATAAGCCTATTGCGATCGGCGCACTTGAGCGGTTCCTTGCAGACTGGGAGCGGGAGCAAGGCGTCACTGCCCCGGCAGTTTCAGAGAAGAGGAAGGAGAAGATCGCCGTTGTCGGTTCAGGCCCTGCCGGGCTGACAGCAGCGGCAGAACTTGCACGCAATGGGTTCTCGGTTACAATATTCGAAGCACTCCATGCAGCGGGCGGCGTCCTCACCTACGGGATTCCGGAGTTCCGACTCCCAAAGAAAATAGTGGCTGCCGAGATCGATGAGGTGAAGCGGCTCGGTGTCGAGATCAAAACCAACCACCTTGTCGGGAGGAGTGTGCCGGTGGAAGAGCTGCTCTCCTATGATGCAGTCATCCTCGCAACAGGTGCCGGGCTTCCAGGATTCATGGGAATTTCGGGAGAGAACCAGATCGGCGTCTTTTCTGCAAATGAATTTTTAACCCGCGTGAACCTGATGCATGCAAATGCCTTCCCGGAGTATGACACTCCGGTCAAGCGCGGGGGGAATGTCGTTGTCATCGGTGGCGGCAATGTCGCGATGGATGCGGCCCGTGTCGCCCGCCGGATGGGTGCGGAGGTGACCCTCGTCTACAGGCGGAGGCAGGAGGATATGCCAGCCCGGCTTGTTGAGGTACATCATGCCGAAGAGGAAGGGATCCGCTTCCTCACCTGCACGAACCCGACCAGGATCCTGGGAGAAGGAACCGTCACCGGAGTCGAGGTTGTCTCGATGGATATGTGCGAGCTCGACGATTCAGGCCGCCCGAGTGCAAAGCCGATTCCGGGCAGCGAGCAGATCATCCCTGCAGATATCGTAATCGAGGCGATCGGCCAGAGCCCGAACCCGCTCCTGATCCGGATGATCGAAGGGCTTGTCCGTGAGAAGAAAGGAAACCTGAAGGTCGATATGGATGGCAGGACAACCATTCCAAAGATCTTCGCAGCAGGCGATGTTGCAACCGGTGCGGCAACGGTGATCCTTGCAATGGGTGCGGCGAAGGTCGCAGCAGAGTCGGTTCGAAAGATGTTTGATGGCGAATAGAGTGGAAACGACTCTCTATCACCACTCTTTTTTAGGTTTTTCGTTATTTCCCCTGTAACTGCCCCCGCATCAGGAGGCCTCAGGCAGATCTCCCGGCTGATAGAATCTCGGAGGGAGGATTCCTTCCAGCTGGAATGCCCGTTTTGTTCTCCGTGAGATCTCGGCCTTACATTCGAACTCATCACGGAGATCCCAGACATAGGCACGTGCCCGGAGCCGGACAGAGTGAAGCTGGTTTTCAGTGAGGATCGTGTAGGAGCAGGTGTCAGAGATATAGATATGCCGGGATGTAACAACAGCATCCCTGAAGAGTTTTATGGCACGATCGATATCCGCTGAATGATCGATGTAGATATCTATGACAACCATCATTTCGGTGAGACCTGCATTGGCGCTTGCGACGCTCTGGGTAATGATTTTGTAGTTTGGGATGGTGACATAATTGTCATCCGGGGTGATGATGCGGGTATCGAGCATCCCGATCTCAGCTACTTCACCATATTGGTCACCCATCGTGATACGATCCCCGATCCGGAATGGCTTCTCAAAGGCGATGATCACGCCGCCGATAATATTAGCAAAGACATCTTTGAGCCCAAAACCGATTGCAGCACCAAATAAACCGGAAAATGCAACAAGCTCGATTGTATCGAGGGTGATGATCTGGTGCAGGAGGTAAAGGATAGCTGTTGTATAGATGACGATATTCAGGATAGGGACGATCATCCGTACCGCTATCCGGGCATGGCCAAAATATTCCGAGAGCCGTAGTAAAACGAAGCTGAGAACCCGGGCGAGGATATAGGCCCCAATGAAAACCAGAGCTGCATCCAGCACAAGTGGGAGAATTTCATTATAAATATCCGAAACCGGCCCATTCACCAGGCTTCCCTGAGGGAGAGCCGGATCAATTGCACTGCCATCCACCATAGATATCACTCCCAGATAATCCTGAGTTTTCTAAGAAGATCATGCACCCCGAG
>NZ_JARVGN010000168.1 GCF_029762515.1 Methanocalculus sp.
AATTGTTGCATCCTTGCTGCCACTCGATAGCCGCGTTTATCAGGCTACCAGGGGTCAGATTGCGTGAAAAAATCACCTTTGCTCGTTTAGATACTGCTGGTGGTATTTGCTGTAATGCAAACACATGGATATTATCCGGCTTCTGTTTTGTTTCAAGCCCATTGAGTGTGACAATAAAATCTTCTGCAACCTTTTCAAATCTGGTTGTGGCATCGCTCGTATTCTCTGTATTGCTGAAAAGAGCCGCAAATTTGGGGAGGACTTCTGGAACCTTGTTGGGATAGACAAATAGCATTGTATTTTTGTCAATTCTGCGCCATGTGATATTTTCATTGTCAGGTTTCACGATCCATTCAAGCGAGGTTTTTAGTGTATCTCGATTCGCCTTGCTAATAGGAAAAGAGTGATCATCAGCCTTCCCATAGCGGAACTGGCATACTTGCTCACGGAACATGGAACGTAACGCCACGTCAAACCCTGATACAAGCCGCACGGATGGCATGGTTTCACCAAGTTCCGTATATGGGTCTCCAAAAGCGTCAAGTTGATCGCTTGTTTCGAGTTGAATATCGGTTTCATTGGCAAAAAGAGAATCGTTCACTTGCCTAGTGGTGTTCTCATTGGCTATTGGATATTCGAATCTTTCCCAATTTATTAAATCAAGTATAATCGATACCGAGCCATGATTATCTTCCGGCTTCTTCTTTTCGTTTCTTTTATGGATAAGTAGCGGAAGATATGTTTTTATATCGGTTGATAATTTCTCCCAAACATGCTGCTCAAGGGTGCTGCGCAGTGTATCAATGTCAAGCGATTCTGTAATCTTCATCAACGCGGTGATTGCACTCTCTTCAGGTGTATTTGGTATTTGCGGACGTAGGCAACGCAGTATCTTATTGCGATGTTTGAGATCCCAATTATCGGCAGTGCATATTGATCGCAAAAAGCCAATATCCAGTTCCTTTTTACCTTTGTAAAGGTCATCATAATAGCGCTTATCCTCATCCGATGTGACGCGGTAAAAGGGTGCAATATTGAAAGCGGGAAATGTCCCCTGATTATTGCCAAATTTTCTGCAGACCTTCACCAGATCCTTGCTCATCAGCTCAACGTCTGATACAAGGCCATCATCACCAAGCCATATGCGATAGCAGGCTCCGTTTGGCAATGGATTGTAATGAGGGTGCCACCCTTGTGGCTTTATGTTGTTACTTGCAAGGGTTACAGAAAGCTGATGCAGCTCGTTCAGCATGATCTGTCTCCATTCAAGTACGTTAGTACGCCTCCTGTAATCTCAACATCTGTATCATACAGGTATGCGACTTCGGATTGATAGCCTTTTGAAAATACCTGCCGTAGCATGGAGGGAATAACTGTAGTTTCCATCTCAGAAATGACATATGTGCCATCGCGAAACTCGCCAAAATAGGATGGCGTGAACTCCTTCCATCCCAAGTATGGCACAGAGAAGCATTGCCCACGTTTCAGCCTTCTGGTGAATATTTCCTGATATGCGTGCCCCGGGGATGTGGTGGCTTTATCCCAGTTCTTCGCCGCTTGAGGAAGCTTATCTTTTATTTTATACGGAATAACCTCTGCGTACAAGCGATAGCAGACATCAATGAGCACGGTGGCAGAAAGCTGATAGCAGTTACCTTTTTTGATACTTTCATTTTTTCGTAGAGGGCCACCATAATTTGTGTAATAATTGTGAAATTGCACTGGCGCACAAATTTCCGCCTTAAGTGGAATAATTTCAATCGCAGGTCCCCACAAAACGGATTCGAAAATGGCTTTTACCGCAGAGTATGTAGGTGCCGGATAGCTGACGGGGTTGTCACCGGTATCCGGTCTTGTCCACATAGCTGTGTCCCCGGCAATTTCCATCTGAACGATATATGTTATAGCTTTCACCTCTTATTTGTTAAAAAGACAGATTTCTGAGTTCTTTGAACAACCCTGACGGAACATATAGTCTTCCATCCACGACTCCTGCATCAAGGATTTTTGATAACCGCCTTTGCGGCTCGATAATACCTGAACTGTCAATTGGAGTTTCGGCACAATTCGATTTTCGTATATTTGTCTGAGCCCTGTCCCTTTATCTGATAGTTCCTTTTCCATGGTCAAATACCTTATGCCTATTATAGACTCTTCATCGGCCCGTCCGGATGGCAGTATGGAAGTGTGCAAGGTAATCTGGTGGAAGCACAATTCCAAGAGTGGACAGTATTCTTCAGCGAAGGTTCACCGGACGTTGCATGTACAACCAAAGATAGATACGCCGAAGTCTGTTGGGGATTACGAGATTACGGTGGATCCTCTGGAGGGTCTTGAACCAGAGATCTATCAAGGAATGTGACGAAAGTTCCGCCACTGACGCCGGTAAGCCCATTAGATTGAGCATATACCGGCGCCGGCCATCCCCGCCCTGCCATGTAAAGTAATTTGCGCTTATAATGAGAACAATGCTATATCAATGAGCTTTAATGAGATGGTCGGATTAGACTTCAATCAATTACGCCGTTGGATGTCGGAAATCTGTTGTAACGACAAACCATCCTTTGCAGCAGTTTAAATCTGGCTCATACTGGCTACATATGCTGTCGATTTTATCAATTATGTCGGCATCATAGTGGGATTGGCGTATGCAAATGGTCAAATATTCGTCATCTATTTCGGGATCAGAGTAGATTCCAAGTCTAATCTGGGCAGTGTTGCCAAAAGTCTCTTCTGTTAACATGCATGCACAGAGTACCACATCATAAAGCCCGATATTTTGACGGAGATAGCTGGCCACCTTTCCAGGGTTTGGAATGGAAAATCCAAGGTATTCCCTTAATGTTAGGAGAGATTGCTCGATATCAAGAGAGAAATGTGTATTGTCATCTGGATATGATGATAGGGTACTATCTTGATTGAATATTTCGCAGAAGCTCACAGAGGTATGGCCAAAGTGTTTTTCAAGAAGCTGTTGAAGGTGCACTCTCCATGAAACCATTTCAATTCTCGTGATTAAGTGTAGTTTTAGGTAGTTATCTTGACCTGTACCTGATTTGGATTATCGATGGGATGGATAATGAACCTTTTGAAAAGAAGTATGAGTCATCCTCAGGATGAATTGACGCCGCCAACAGGACTCGAACCTGTGACATGCTGGTTAACAGCCAGCCACTCTACCAACTGAGTTATGGCGGCACTCAAGTTGCCTAATTACATTGCCAGTGCCAGAACTTAAAGATTGTTAACCAATCCCCGTTTCATATCCTCGAGAGCCCGGATGAATGCATCCAGCTCGTCGGGGATGCCCTTCAGCATCTCCTTCATCTCAGGAGTCGCATATGCCCCCGTGGAAGACGCGCGTATATACCCCATCTGCTCGAGGACGCGGAGGGAATACCGCACCCGGTGCTGCGGCTGGTTCAGCACTTCTGCGAGCTTGATGATCCCGATCGGCTCATGCTCGACAACCGCACGTGCTATCATCAGGTGCCGTTCAATCAGTTCAATCTCGTCACGGAGCTTTTCAAGCATGAGCATCCCTCACTGTCTGCACGATCCCTCTCTCCCATTCATCTCCCAACTCTGTATATTCGTTCCCAATCCTCTTCCACTCAGGAACTCCCATCTGAATCAGGTGATTCCACGGGTTTTGCGTGAATCTCAAGCCATTCCTTTGTGGCGGTGTAGTGCTTCTTCGTAAAAAATCCTGACAGGACTGCGATTATCACGAGGACGATCAGGACCGGATTTTTGTATCCGGCCTCTGCCGGAACAATGAAAAAGATTGCAACCGCGGCAGCAGCAGCAAATAAGAAGATATTGAGAAGTATCACGACGGTAATATACTTGATCTTGAAGACCTGTTTTGCCGATTCTTCCATATGCAGGTATATGGTCTTCACAGAATATATGCCCTGCCACTCTGTGACATGCAGGATGCAGGTGAATAGCAACACTCTGCTGCCTGTGGCCTCACTTGTATGGAACGCTTCCTTCTCCCGGAAAACCCTTCGGGGAGATTTCTGGCGGTAAACCGGTTGAATTGAGAAGATATTGATTTATAGTGATAATTACTACTCTTCTGTCAGGATATGCGGGGACATTCTTCTGCCTGGGTGACACTTCTGCTCATCATTCTGGTACTGGCAGCCCTCAGTACCGCAGGGTGCCTCTCTGATGATGATCTCGATTCCCTCTGGGATGACTGCATGCAATCCATCCCTCCCCACCGTGCATCCCTTGACAACTACCTCCTCGTCTATACCATAGGAATCGATCTCTGGAATGTCGAGCTTGCCGGAGATACCCCGAATCCACGGACGCTCAGGACACAGATTGCCCGCGAAGAGGCCTTCCTGGCAGAACTGTCAGATAAGCACTGGGTGCTCACCGGGGCAGTCAGCAGGTTCTCGGATTATGCCCGAACCCTTGAAGGGAGCCGCGGCGAATGGGCTGTCGGGGTTGCCTCTGATCTTCGTCTCTATGATGAAGAGATGTGGAATACGCAGAATACATTCAAAGGGCGTCTTGCGGCATTAAGCCAGTATCTTGATCTTGCAGACAGCGGAAGAGGAGATACGGCTGAAGCGCTCTCGTACCTTGAGAGTGCCAATTCGCTCTCAATAAATGCCGGAGCTTCGATTGCCCGTGCCGATGCCGCCCGGAACCGTGCCGAATCACAGTATGCCGATGCCCCCTTTCCGAAGATACATCTTCTCTGATTGCAAATACGTATAGAATGGAT
>NZ_JARVGN010000169.1 GCF_029762515.1 Methanocalculus sp.
CAGTGAACGGCACCTATATACAGGATCTGGTCCGGGTGGTCGCCGAGATCAGGCGTCGGAGAGGAGATGTGGGTGGCGAGTCCTTCCTCTCTGCACAGAATATACGGAGAACCGACTTCATCCCGATCGAACCCGCAGCAGATCGGCCGGTCACCGCAATTGACGGGAGCAATGCGACCGTCTATTCAACCCCCTTCTTCAACCTGATCGTCTGCCGGGGTGCGATGCCAGCCTATGAAGACCAGGAGAGGAGCAGCCTCAGGCTCACCTCATGGCGGATCTTCAGGATAGGCGAGGGGCAGGATGAGGACTATGCCGAGCTTTATTCTGAGTATTTCGGACGAAAATCCGATGCGGGTCTTGAAACAGGAAACACTCTCGCAGCAGAGGCGGCCTTCCGCGATACCATCGAGTACGGCCTCGCCGCAATTGCAGCCCGTGAATCAAAACCCGGCACCCTCCTCCTTCTGGACGGCGCACTCTATGCGGAACATCCCTCCCACACCGCGATCCTTGTGGAGATTCAAAGCATCTGCCGGGAACGCGGCCTCCTCCTCGCCGCCGTCACCAAGAACGCAGGCGCCACCTGGGATGGAGTGCATCCGATCGTCCCGGCGGCGATGAAAGCCGCAGAAGAACTTGGTGTTTCGCCGCCCTGGTACCTGAAGGTGGAGGAGGGATATGTCGCCTGCCTCCACCCGCGTGCAAAGCGGGCGTTCCTGATTACGATGCCGGACGGCTATTCCGGTGATGAAGTTGCCGCCGTCTTTTCGGCACTCTCCTCCTATGCCGGGGATGGCCGGGTGGTCGGCTATCCCTACCCCCTGATGGATGCCCATCGTCAGGCGGTGATCAGATCTGATCAGGTGCAGCGGATCAGGCATGATATCATCGCCGGATGTTCAACCCAGTCGATCAACTACGAGGGATATGAAGAGATTCTTGGAGATTACCATGACGAACTTAATCGATATTGATACCAATGATGCGGCAAAATTCCGCCTGATAGGCCAGACGGTCTCAACCTACCGGTGTGCGATCCCCTATACAAGCGAGATCTTTTTGGGTGATCTGCTGGCAATCCATGACAGCCAGAAGCAGTTCACCTTCTATGCAAAAGTGACCGGCATGCAGCATGCGAGCAACTTTTCCGATGCCAACTGGGACACCCGCCCCCATACCTCCCATTTCTATAATCTCGGCGAGGATGTCTTCCTCCTCCTTGAAGCAACCCCGCTTGGATATCTCGATCAGAACGGCAACTTCCGCCGCCCAAAGACCGTCCCAACAAAATTCTCCAGTGTCAGGATAGCAGAAGAGGAGGATTTTGCCTTTCTGGAGGAGTACATGGGGAAGATCGAGGTCGGGCTTGTCAGGAACGGAACCGGCACCATCGCAACTGCAAAAGTCGGGCTCCACCCCCATGACTTGAACCAGCATATGGGTGTCTTTGCCACAACCGGCATGGGAAAGAGCAACTTCATGAAGGTCTTCTCGGCATCCTGCATGAAAGAGCAGCCATTTGGACTCCTGATGGTCGATCCGCATGGCGAATACCTCAAGGGGAGATCAGCACCCGGTGGCGGGGAGAATCCCGGCCTCATCCATTACAGGGAAGGAAGAGGCGGCCTTGCGATCTTCTCGACACGGGATGAGCAGGCGATCAAGCGGTATGGCGCATCCACCCTGAGCATCGCCTACGATGATTTCAGGCCATCTGATCTCTATCCGATATTCGAGTTCTCGGAGGCGCAGAGCGAGATTTTAGAGACGCTGAGCGACATCTCCGGCTCAGTCCTGATCGACTTCTTTTCCGCAACCGACTTCACCGAGGACTGGTATGACGGCTATGCCGGGACAAACCCGCCGCTTGCCCGCCGCTTAAAGGAGTTCCATGAAGCCTCACTCAGATCAATCAAGCGGAAACTTGAGATCCTGACCCGCCACAATCCCTTCTTCAGGAGATCGGGCTCCTCTCTCAATGGCATCAGGAGAGCCCTTGAAGAGCAGAAGGTTGTCTTAATTGACATCCCCGGCATGCGTGAACAGTCCGAGCTCTTCATCCTCTCCCTCCTCACACGGACATTCTTAAACGAGCGGAGGAATGACGGATTTGGGGCAGATGAAACCGAGCCGGCAGGCCAGGTCTTAATTGCAATCGAGGAGGCGCAGCGGGTGCTTGGGCCCGGCAGGGGAACCGCTGTCTTCCGCGAATGTGCGATGGAAGGCCGGAAGTTTGGGATCGGCCTCTGCGTGATCACCCAGCAGCCGAAGAATATCGATCCACGGATCCTCGCCCAGATCAACACCTATGTCGTCCTCGGCCTCTCGGACAAGACCGACCGGCAGATGATCGCATCGAGCGCAAAACAGGATTTAACCGCGCTGGATGGCGAGATCCAGACACTGGAACGGGGAGAAGCGGTGATCAGCACCCTCTCGGTCCCGTTCCCGATCAGCTGCCGGATCCATGCGTTTGATCGCTATATCAAACAGGATGATATGAAGAAGACCAACCCGATCAGGGATGGCCTGAAGAATAGTTTTTCGTAGATTATCTCTTCTTTTTCTCTTTCTTTTCAGGTTCAGCCCGTGTTTCTTTGACAATTTTCCGTATCGAAACACAATTGACGATCGGATCTCCGGTTATAATGTACCGGCGCATAATTGATCCGAGAACCTCGACAATATCCCCCTTCCCAACATCTTCCTCAGGGGATGTGAACATCTTCACTGATACTTCTCCAGTACGATCTGCTATGACGTACTGTGGCCTGTTGAGGAATTTGAAGTGAACATGTTCAATGAGCCCTTCATACCTGACGACTTTTCCCATCATTGAATCACTGATCTGGTTGGCCCGGATCGGTTTTGCCTCAGCTTCGTACATCGGCCGCAGGCTTCTGTAATGGCTCTGGCTCATGTAGTTCATAGCCATTGGAATGGTGAGAATGAATATCAGTGTCGGGATACCCCAGAGGAGCATCCTGAAGTCACCTGATGAAAAAAATGAGAAGAGGAAAATAGCGGTGAAGAAGACGAAGACACCCAGATGGATGATCGTCACTCTTACCGTTATATTTCCGATCTTCATGTGATAACACTACCAGTACTTTACTTCAGTGCAGCGATCTCTTTGCGGAATGCTACCCAGTAGATGATACCAACAAAGAGCAGACCGCCGATGATGTTGCCGATGGTAACCAGTATGACGTTGTTCGTCCACATGGTGACCCAGTTCAGCTCGGCAATATACTGTGGCGTTCCTGCCAGGAATCCGTTCACGAATATCCCGGCCGGGATGAAGTACATGTTCGCGATACTGTGTTCGAGTCCGCTGGAAACGAAAGCCATGATCGGGAACCAGATGCCGAAGAACTTGCCAACGGCGTCATCTGCACATATACCGAGCAGCACAGCGAGGTTCACAAGCCAGTTACAGCCGATGGCCTTCATTAAGAGAGACCACATCGCGGCTCCGCCGACATAGGATACCTTTCCTTTTGCAATACCTAACGCCGTCATACCGAAGGCATTGACAGTGACTGCTCCTGCTGCATCCCAGCTTGAGAGAGGGCCATAGGCCATCAGGTACGCATAGACAACAGATCCGATAAAGTTACCAACATAGACCCAGACCCAGAGATTAAGGACCTGCATCCAGCTGATCTTATGGATAAAAGCAGCCATTGGAGCGAGCATTGCGTCGCCGGTAAACAGTTCAGCACCTGTCAGGATTGTAATAATAAGTCCGACAGGGAAGACAGCACCACGAACGAGTGCTGCAAATCCGGGTCCAAGGGAATCTGCAACGCCTGTGCTACAGACTGTAGCAAGACCTGCTCCCATGGCGATATATGCCCCGGACATGAATCCACGCATGATCATGTTCCAGGCGGGCAGGCCTACCTTATACTTGCCTGCATCTCCCGCCTTTGCAACAATCTGCACTGGAGGATGGAATACCATATTTCTACACACCTCTTTTGAAATGTCCAACCTATCAACCGAAATGAACTGATCATTTCGGAATAGGCATAGTTGATGATTTTAAGGTAAGATATTAAAACATTTCTAAATAGTTTCTGGTAGGGCATATTTTCAGAATGGCTAAAAAACGGATTTTTAGATACATATAAATAGTCAATCCAGTTGTATTGAAAACCTTAACCATTTTGTTTATATTCAACTCATTTCATCTCCCTCTTTTTCGGGGTCAATCCCCAATATTTCCGATTCTCTCTGGTTGCGCGCAGAATACCTCCCCTTTAAAGGACAGATTAACTACCTGCGTGCCCAATGCTTTTGTAACTGAGGTGCAGATGATTCGAAAACAGATGATCCCCCCCTTCCTCTCGGAGATGATCAGATCATCGATCACCCTCTTTGACGGAGTTGAATTCACGGAGATCCCGACGCAATGCAGTCTCTGTGCCTCCTCTCTTCGAAGACACGATCTCAAAAAGAAACGGTTCGCAACCCTTTCTGTTGATGAGATTACAAAACCGGTATTCGTAAAGGTGGCACGGTACCGGTGCAGTGGGTGCGGGAGGCTCTGGTATGCAGATGAGCCATTCTATCCTGATACCCGCCACGGGGTTATACTCGTCGATCTCGCAACTTCGATCGCTAAAAAATATCCATTCCACAGAACAGCACGCATTCTGGAGGCGCTGGGGATCAGGATTGACCGGGGCACAGTCAGAAACTATGCGCCTCGTTTCTCTGTAGATTTTACTGATAT
>NZ_JARVGN010000016.1 GCF_029762515.1 Methanocalculus sp.
CATCAAGGGATGCGATCAGGGATTCTATCCGCTCTCTCCCAAAGACACCCGCAGCACTCTTTAGGCAGTTCCGGACCTTCTTTCTCCTCTGCGAGAAGAGGGCACGGACAAGATCGGCATACACCTTCCGATCAGAAATTTCAACTACCGGATCAACCGGCGTGATCTTTACCACCATCGACCAGACTTCAGGAGGGGGCGAGAATGCCTCGGGCGGGAGTTCCAATAACGGCTTCACCTTCGCATACGTCTGCACCATCACCGATAGACGGCTTGTATCGGGGTTTCCTGCCGGGGTCATCATCTTCCGTGCAAACTCCCACTGGTACATCAGTACTGCCACCTCAAAACCGATCTCGAGCAGCCGGAAGGTGATCGGGGATGATGCAGAATAAGGGAGATTGGAGATGACAATATCAAACTCTGGCAGGGCACACCGGGTGGCATCGCCGTGGATGAGGATCAGATCTCCCCGTTCGATCTGATCCGGGAAACGATCCCTGAGATGATCGACTAGTGTTGCATCAAGCTCTACTGCAAGAACGGTTGCACCCCGTTCAAGGAGTGCTTCTGTAAGCACCCCTTTTCCGGGACCAATCTCAAGAACACGCCTTCCTGCAATCGGGACTGCATCTGCGATTCGCAGAATGGCAGAGCCGTCACTCAAAAAATGTTGATCGTGCCGTGCCCTCATCGTGATGTGAAGAGATGGTATTTGACATCATGATCCATCAGCTCTTCCAGGATCCGATCGGCAATCATCCGCTCAGGATGGGGAACTGCCTTGATGCGTGTCCGGATATCCTCAAAGCTTGTAAAGGGGCTTCGATGCCGGGCTTCCAGTATCTCGGTGAGGATCTTCTTCCCGACTCCGGGAAGGAGATGGAGCATATGCAGCTTCAGGCTGATTGGAACAGATTTGTTAAAGAACTCAACAAACCGCTCCTCGTTCTGGCTGACGATCTTCGCGATTGCATAGGGCAGTTCCAGCTTTGCAGTCGCGGTCAGTTCATCATACTTCAGCCTGCGTTTCACACGCTCGACCTTCGGCCGTTCACCATCTCCGATATAAAGCAGTTCGTGAATCTGGATATCCGGGATCTTTGGAATGATCTCTAGAAGTTTGAACTGATCCACACCAACTGCCAGAACAATAGGCTCGCGCTTCAGGATTGGGCGCGGGTCATCCGCATACCCATGTTGAAGTACATCAATCGCTAGCGCTTGACTCTCTTTCTTCTCCGCTCTCATGCTCAAACCACCTATTTCCGAGCTGAAACCAGATCGAGGATTACATCCAGCTCTTCAGGAGTCAGGGTGAACCGTTCTTTTGCATAGATTGCACGAAGTTCATCCCTGTTCCGGGGCATCAGATTCACGATCCTGTATGCGATCTCTGGTTTCATCTTCTCAAGCGCGAGCAGTTCACCAAGAAGTTCTCTTGATGCTTCAGGAGAGAGCTTTGAGAGGTGGTTGACATGTTCGATGCTCTTCCTCAGCTCGTAAGACAGCTCCCTCCCGGCTTCGAGGCGGGCTGCCTCGATCCGGAGGAGATCCTCACGGATCTCTGGAAGGGTGACCCTTTCTTCGCTAACAAATGCCTTAACTTTCATGTCAATCACCAGATATAGTCTATTTAATATTTCTGAGCTTTTAGATGTTGTGGTTTCGCGATGACAACCTTCACCGCATTTCCGTCTGGAACCTCAAGAACCCAGGCACGTCCCCGTGACCCGATGACGGTGCCTGTCTTTCCATGGAATCTCCGGTGTGGCATGCCTTTCTGAATGCTTGGCTCCACAACAATGTGAACCTTCTGCCCCATCTCGAAGTCCTGAATAACCGAGGTGACCGGTGGGAGACCACGTGCTCTGAGTGCTTTCTTAAACTTATATCGAGTCTTTTTCCGTGGACCGTTATGTAGTGCCATGATTACTCCTCTCCTTGCTCCGGCATACCCTCCACCGATACAACATCAAGTGTGTATACCCGTGCAGGGTTGCCGAGGATCTCTGAGAAACTGGGCGTTGTTCTCCCATTATCCCCTGATATGAGTTCTTTGATGTAGAGTCCCGCCTCACCGACCACCTGGATCAGATATTGGCCGTCCTCAACCCCAAGACACCCGATATCGACGACCGTACGTTTCCTGATGAGATCTGCTCTCCGATGGGATACACGCTGAGGGGTGCGTTGATGAATCACCGCCCCATTCAGGGCTTCCAGAGCTTTTTCGACCAGATCCAGGGAAGTATGGCCTTCAATATCGACCAGAATCCTGTATGTTTTATGAGCCTTGTGCGATTTAAGGGTTTCCACCTCACGCCTGCTACTCCAGCGGGAAAGGGCCACTTCGACCCTGCCGGATGCCGATGCATTAATGGCAGACTCAAGTGCGGGAAGATCCACCTTCCGCTGCCGGGGAGCAAGCACCTCCATGATGAATGGGCGGCCGGTACCGATCATGAGTGCATCGATATCCTCACGCCCTGCACCATGGAGGACGAAACCTTCCGCCCCGAAAAGCCCGACTGTCGGCAGACCTATCAGTTCTTCAACCGAATCAGGGTACTGTTTGCCAGTGCCGCCACAGGCATCACATCCGGCGCCATGGCATGCGCGGCAATCCCAGTGAGTCTGGGGGATCCCCCGCTCGAGCTTTTTGTACCTTCCATAGAAGAAGACCGGGGCGATCTGCACCTCCACTGCTTCTTCAGCAATGTTTAAGATCACCGTCACCTCGGGATTCTTCGGATCTCCGCGTCTTCCGGTGAGAGTACCTACCGCCTTCCCAACCTCACGGTTCATCTCGGATTTCAGGGGTTCGGGATCGGTGAGAGAGAAGTCGCTCCAGAGCATCTCTTCTGACTCGGCCATCATCGGCGGAACGCGGGTTCCGATCACAAAAGTCTCGTGATCGATATCCGCTATTGCCCCGGCGACACGCCCGGCCCAGAGATCGATCTCCCTGAAGAGATCGGAGCAGACAAAACAGGTCCCCTCTTCATAGGGGGCAAATCTCTGATTTGTATCCAGTGCATGGGCTACACGGAGTGCATGGCCCCTTTCTGCATTGGAGAGCCCGAATGATCGCTTTGCAAAGAGCCTTCCCAGGCAGTGATCGCAGATCGCCCCGTATTCGAGGATGGATCCGACAAGTGGAAGCAATTCGCTCATGCCAGCCTCCGGTCGGCTTCATTTAAGTAGATGGTGATGGTATGGTCGGCATGGAGCACCTGCGGGCCGACAGAGAGTCGCATGAGATCAGCTGTCAGTGCCTCTTCCTCTTCAGTGAAGTTCTGATGATCAGATAAGAGAAGGTTCTCCGGCAGGGAGCTTACAGTCCGGATATCGCCGCCCGATTCATCAAGTACTGCGAAGGGATAGTCGGACAAGAGCCTCGCAAGCCCCCCGCGCCTGATGAAAACACCGGGAGAGGATTCGATAAACTCCGACCCACAGATCTTTCCAAGCGCTTTTTTGATCAGGGCACCGGCACTCCGTTCATCAGGATTTAACGATCTGACGGTCTCTCCTTTGAAGAGGATCGTCGTCTCTGGGCCTCCCTTCAGGATGAGATAGCATTCAACATCCCGCCTCAGATCATGTGAGAGAAAGAAAGAGGAGTTGACACAGCGGCAGAGGACATCCATTCTTCCTGCACTGCCGGGCATATCATTTAAGGAAAAACCGGGATCGGTGACGGCACGATGGCCAAGGATAGCAAATCGTCTCATAACAGGCTCCATATGGCATCCCGGAGGAATCTCGTCTCATACCGGGACAATTATACATATCTATATGGATGTACACCAGCTTAATAGAAACGGAATAGGGCAGAAATGCCTGCATCAATGACAGATAGGAGAGAATCCATGAGTACTTACAAAAAAAGAGATGTTGTCCTGGCACCATTCTCCTTTTATCCGGGCGATCAACCAAAAGTCAGGCCCGCCATTGTGCTTTCAGAGGAATCCGGAGACCTCCTCCTTGCACCCTGTTCGCGAAGGCTGCCGGATTCGCTTTCTGCCATAACAATCGATCTCGATGATTTTGAGGAGGGAGGCCTTGAACTCTTTGAAGAGAGTGTCGTCCTTGTTGCACACCTGACAAAAATGCCGAAGAGAAAGGTTATTTCAAAGAAGGGAAGGCTTACAAAAGAAGCCTTTACGAAAATTGTTCAGAGAGGCTAAGATCCCGGGAAAGAGAGATTATACCAGCTTATCCCCGCCGCCAAACTGCTTCATCATCCGGTTCATCGAGAAACGGCCGCCACCTTTAAAGCCTTTCAGGGCACGCTGCATCATCTTATAGTATTTTATCAGCTCGCGGACATCATCGACAGAGCAGCCCGATCCCATTGCAATCCTGTGTATTCGTGATGTACCAAGGAGCGAAGGGTCATCCATCTCGGAATCGGTCATCGAATCCATCATAATCCGGTACCGTTCCATCTTGACGGAAGTGACATCATAGACCTCGTTTGGCACATTCATACCGCCAAGCGGGAGCATGGAGAGAACCTGCTTCAGGGGACCCATTTTATTCAGGGCTTCAAGCTGTTTGTACATATCCTTGAGTGTGAACTTCCCCTTCATCATCGCATTGACATCGAGCTCGTCCCCACCCATCACTTCTTCGGCACGCTCGACGAGGGCTTTCAGATCCCCCATCCCGAGCATCCTGGATATGAACCCATTTGGATCAAACCGCTCGAGATCGTCGATTGTTTCGCCTGAACCAATAAAGACGATGCTTGAATTCGTCTCGGCAACGGCAGAGAGAGCGCCACCGCCTTTTGCGGTTCCATCCATCTTCGTGATGACAACGCCATCGATCCCGATTGCTTCATGGAACCTCCGTGCCTGATCGCGTGCACCCTGCCCGAGTGCTGCATCGATAACAAGCCAGCGGTGATCGGCTTTGACAACGGCATTGATCTGCATGATCTCTTCGATGAGATCATCTTCAAGTGCATGCCGCCCGGCTGTATCAACGATGACCACCTCGACATCACGAAAGGCAGCCATTCCCTCCTTAACGATCTTCAGGGCATCTTTTTCTTCCGGGTCGCCAAAGATCGGGACATTGATCTTCTGGCAGAGGGTCTGGAGCTGGGCAAATGCGCCTGGCCTGAAGTTATCACAGCAGATGGCACCAACCTTCAACCCTTTTCGCTGGAAGTACCGGCAGAGTTTTCCGGTCGTCGTAGTCTTCCCTGAACCCTGAAGGCCCGCCATCAGGATCGTCTGGGGCCTGAGCGAGACTTCTGTCTCCGGACCCATCATCGAGACGAGTTCCTGGTAGACGATCCTGAGGACATGATCCCGAACCCCCATCCCTTTGGGAGGTTCTTCTTCAAGTGCACGGGTCTTGATGGATTGCGAGAGTGCCATCACCAGCTTGACATTCACATCAGCCTGGATAAGGGCACGCTGGAGATCACGGATAAGCTCGTCAACTGCTGCACGATCAACGACAGCTTTTCCTGCGAGCTTCTTTACAGCATCCTTTAATGAGTTTGAGAGTGAATCAAGCATCAGGCATCTTCCGCTAATATCTCGTTTATGATCAGATCAGGCGTGAAGAGGACGATATCCTCATACTCCTGGCCGACACCCAGGAAGACGAGGGGCTTTCCGATCGTATAGGCGATCGAGATGGCAGATCCGCCCTTCTTATCCATATCAACCTTCGTCAGGATGACACCATCCGCCCCGATCGTCTTTTCAAATTCGGCTGCCCTGACAACCGCATCGTTTCCGGCAGTTGCCTCATCCACATAGAATATGAGATCGGGCTTGAAGATACGCCTGATCTTCTCGAGCTGGCTCATCAGGTTCGCACGGTTATGGAACCTGCCGGCGGTATCGGCGAGGACGACATCGACGTTATGAGCACGGGCATACTCGACGGTATCAAAGAGGACAGCTGATGGATCTGCTCCCTCCTGGTGGTGGATAAGCCGTATTCCAAGCCGATCGGCATGTACCCGGATCTGTTCGATGGCACCGGCACGATAGGTATCGCCAGCCCCGATGACGACAGAGAATCCTTCTCTTCTGAGAAAAGCACCTACTTTTGCAATTGAGGTTGTCTTTCCGGTACCATTGACGCCCGTAAAGAGGATTTTGACAGGCTTCTCATGTGAACGTATGAAGGCTAAAAGATCCAGCCCTTCGCCAAGCACCTCGCGGAGTGCATTCTTCAGGGCGCAAGTCACAATCTCATCAGGGCTCTGCCGGATCTTCCTGTGGTTCCCGACAAGTGAACTTCTCATATGGGCGATGATCGCATCGGTAACCGAAAGTGCAACATCCGACTCAAGAAGGATCATCTCCAGTTCAAAGAGCGGCTCATTGAGATCCTTTTCAGTCAGTATGAACTCCCGTTCCGTGACGAGGGTTTTGACTTTCGAAAAAAAACCATCTTTCTGGGATTTTGTCTCAGGAACGGGTTCTCCAATCCTTTTCCAGGACAACTCACCTGTCCGGCGATCCTCCGGTATGGGTTCTCCCCGGGGAAAAGATTCTTCTCCGGGATGAATCTCCGGTGAAGGAGAGGAGACGGCCGGCGACTCTTCGATATGCTCCTCGATTGAGGCACCAAATCGTGACCGGACATCCCTTAATTTGTTTTTTAAGCCTTCAAACATACTCCGGCATCAGCTCCGGCCGGTAGGTTGTCCCTGACCAGCCTGGTACAGCTGTTCAAGGCGTCCGCCAACCTCTGCCGCCTGAGCCTGGAGCTTCTGAATCGTCTCTGCAAGACGTTTTCCCTGGGCTTCCATCTCGGTGATCCGCTCCTGCATAAAGGAGACGGTCTCGTCATTGGTCTTTCTGACAGAGATATCAGATCCGATAGAAACGAGGACCGAATCGGGATCGATCACCTTTGCAAGGATGGCAGCGCCCCCGCCAAGCGGAAGGAGTGATACAGCATCTGTTGTCTCCTTCAGTCCCCTGAGGGTTTCAATAGAGGTGATCATCTCCATCCTCGCCTGTTCGATAAACTGGAACTGCCGGGAAAAGAGTTCAATCTGTTGATTAAACTCATTCAGGTACATCTGAAGTGCCTGAAACTCCTCTTCAGGTGTCGGAGTACTTTCTTTACTCGCCATTGACACTCTTTATGCTCTCAATTTTGATTAATCTTCTCTCGATGCGGTGTTTACTTCCCATGAGAGTATAGATCCGCTCTTTCGCCTGTGCTTCGTTTGGTGCTGAAATCACCTTGGTGTATGGTTTCCATGCATCACCAATCTTCATCAGACCTGTAATTTCAAATTCTGCTAACTCCATTCAGCTCACCGTAGTAATCCAAATACATCTTCCATCCGTCCGAGTTCAAAACCGGTCGTCTCGCTGCCTGCAATAAACCCTTTCGAGTTTGCAAGAATACCTGCTCCAACCAGATTCGAACCCATGTTGACGGATCCACAGCCGACCGGAAGCGAGGTGAAAGACTCAACCCGTTCGATCTCCTGCGGGGTTGCCCGCGGAGAGAGAAGAATGCCTTTATTTGTTGCAACGGCGGCCATTCCAACGGTTGGAATTCCGGCGATCTGCATCCGCTCAACCGGAACCTTGAGGAAATCACTGATCCGGTCGATCAGCCTGGCAGGCATCTCAGGGTGAACGAGGGCAAACTCATCATTGACCATCATGCAATTGCCAGCGGCATTCATCGTCTCATCCATGAGCAGCACTTCCCCATACTCCTCAAGCCGCCTCTGCTCCTCACTCCCTATCATGCCGGAGACCACCATACCCCGGCTGTTGCCGGTGATGAGCGATCCGATGATGGATGACCCCTGCAGGAACGTCCGGACGATCTCAACATCCAGAAGCTCCGCTATGGTATTGGCAAACTCATCCGGAACCGTTTCGGGAACAATCGCAAACTCCTCAAATGCCCGGGCAAAAACCCCGATATTCGGATCGCCATTGAGGGACAGGGTATAGTTCATTTCACTCCCCGGCAAGTTCTGCCTGAACCTGACCGTCCGAGAATTTTATCGCACGGACACGGATCTTTGATGGGGGTTTCTGGCTCCCGCATTCCCAGATCTTCTCGTTGATGCTCCGGTCAAGTTTGACGTCTTCACTCTTCATGTGCTTCTGCAGGTATGTCCGGACATCCTTGACAGCAACCTTTGCACGCTTCCATTTGGGAGCGCGTTTTGTATCCCGAAGAGGGATGATGTAGATCTGTTCCTTCTCTGCCTCGACCATTGCTCACACCTTCAGACTGCTGCGTCTCCAGCTGCGCCGCTTTGGATGCGATACAACTGCACGCTTCGTTTTGATCATGACCCATTGCGGAACCCTCCGGTTCTGCTGGGTGGCTTTCGCCATTCGTATCTTTCGACCTTTTGTCAGTTTGCTCATTGGTATTCACCAACCTGATCTATTCTTCTCCCGCAAACGAGAGATTGCTGGTGATTCAGAGGGAAGATTCCGCTCCAGTCGATGCCACGCAGTGTCATCTCCTCACGGATTTCAGCTTCATAATCACCATTTTCTATCATCGAAGTCTCACCATAGACTACGGTGAGCATCCGATCCACAAGGCGTGTTATCTCACGCCTTCCAAATCCAAGAAGGGGGCGTATATAGGAAACCCCCATCCTGTCTTCAAAGCTCTGCACCTCAGACGGGTTCAGCATAGGCACCCGGTCCATGAACCGGGTACCATCGGCGACCACCTCATACTCCTGTGCAAGCGCACAGAGTGACCGTCGGTGAATCTCATTGATTGCCTCATTTGGATACCCACACCGAACGAGTACTCCAATGGCCTCATCAATGAAACCTGACGCAAAGGTTCTCTTTTTCCAGGGCATACCCAGAGCCTCTGCCGCCGCCGCGACTTTAGGAACCTCCCGATCGGGATTGAATACGAACGTGTTCAGCTCTACAGTATAATCCCGCGAGAGCAGGATGGCAGCAAGAGAACTATCTTTCCCACCACTATAGAGCATTCCGACCTTCATCATACCCTTCGGATATTAAAGTCCTTTTTTTGCGGTACCAGTTGTTTGAGGAGCTCTTTGAGCTGTGCATCAGTGATCTTTTTCGTACTTGAGAGCCGACCCTGCTGGGCGAGCATGACAAGCTGCTGTTCAACGCCTCGTGCAAAGTCAGGTTTTGTGAGCTTGATTGTATTTAACCGCTCACGTGCTTCTGGCTCAAGAACCTGCATCAGCACCATCTGGACCTGCTGGTCAATCTGTTGCTGGCGCTGGGCCTCATGCTGTTCTGCCTGCTGCTGTTGCTGCATCTGGGCAAGCCGCCGTTGCCGGAGTTCAGATAACTCATCGTCTCCCATGTACACATCACCTCAATACTTCCCGATTCCCGGTGCTGCTTCTGCAACCTCTGCTTTGAGGCTGTATGCAACATTATCCAGGAATGATCGGCCGGCTGGCGAGACCTGTCGGCCTCCTGTTGCCTTCTCAAGGAGACCGGCTGCTTCGAGCTGCTGGAAAAGTTTCCGTGCAATCGAGCCGCTCCCCTTTCTGAACCGGGATGGGCGGGAACCCCTGTTCTGGGCGCCACCATAGATTGATCTCATTCTCTCCACTCCGACCGGTCCATCAACATAGACACGGCGCAGCACTGCTGCTGCACGGATATGCCACCAGTCGGTGTTCTCCGGTGGCATCTGCTTATGAACTCCCGTCTTGACATACTCTGCCCATGATGGTGCCTGGATCTCGGGTTTACCCTTGAGTTCCTCTGCAACCTTCCTGATAAGGAGTTCTGCCGGGATATCAAATACTGTAGTCATGTTCTATTCCTCACTGTTGTGGTTCACTAACAGTCTTTACGTATAGGGTGGATCAGCTGATATAAATTTCTGGATGAAAAGGAGAGTCAGGGCAGGTGGAGCCTACCCACGTTTCTTTGCAATGACCATTGTCCTGCCGCGGGTTGTGACCACCACACCACCCGTTCCATCCACCACTGTGAGGGGATCCATCGGGGCATTCTTCAGCCATTTGATCTTAATCATTTCTCTTACCTCAAGCTGGGCGCGGATCTCACCGGTAACCTCCGGCGTCACCCCGAGTTTTCCCACCCAGATCGTCGGCTTTAATGTCTGGATTGCTGATTTATCATACTTTGTTGGCATCGTGCTTCACCACCGGATAGCGTTTTCTCTGGCCGCATGCAAGGCAGGTTATAATAACCCTGCCATGCTGAATCCTGATCCTTGAGTTAATACCCGGTCTCAGGAGGGAATGGCAGTGTGCGCAGAACAAACGCCGGAATCGCTTCGGGATACGGATCCTCTGTTTCATGGCAATCCTCTTTGCGATCAGGATACAACGGCGTGAGCGCTCAGAATCTTCATCGGCCCACTTTGTTGCATTCTCAAAGAGGATCTCGATCCGCTCACGGGCGATCTTCTTTCCATTTCCAAAACGATTTTTCTCTCCCATCTCAGGCGCTCCGGAATCTCTCTTTATGCAAATCAGAATCCAGCCTGATCACCGCCCTCCCAAGGATCCGGAGATAATCCTCGCAGAAGAGTGAAACAGCCTCGGGGAGGGCGATATGCTCTTCAAGAAGGATACGCTCGGCGAGGCTTCCGGGATCATCATCATCCAGGACAGGAACTGCTCTCTGGAGGATCACCGGTCCGCTATCTGTTCCTTCATCTACAAAGTGAACGGTGCAGCCGGAGATCTTCACCCCGTAGGCAAGTGCCTGCCCCTGCGCATCAAGACCCGGAAACGAAGGAAGAAGCGAGGGATGGATATTGATGATCCGGCCTGCATACTCCCTGATAATGGATGATCCCAGGATCTTCATGTACCCTGCGAGGACCACAAGATCCGGGGCAAGAGACCTGAGAGTGCTGATAACTTCCTCTTCGTACTCACCTTTTGTCGAAAATCCGGAATAATCTATGGTAAAGACAGGTATCCCGAACTCCTCTGCACGGACAGCAGCCAGCGTTTCCCTGCGATCGACGATCAGCCCTACACACCGCCCATTGATCATGCCTCGCGCTATCGCTGAGGCGACAGCCTGAAAGTTTGAACCACGGCCTGACGCAAGCATGACGATGCGTTTCATGGGAATATATGGGAAGGCTCTACCGATAATACTGATCAGTTCTCCGGAAGAGATTCGAGTGTAAGCTTGACCTTCAGGATCTGCCTCCCCCTCATCTGTGTGACCGTGAGCCGCCCGTTCACCTCAGGGATGACGATGGATTCACCGATATGAGGGATCCGACCAAGCCGGGTGAAGACGAGGCCCCCGACCGTCTCATAGTTATCCGGCTCAAGCGGAAGGGGGATGGGGATGGAATTGTTGATATCCTCAACCCATCCTTGCGCATCTATCAGATAGGTGCCGTTTCCCATATCCTGAATCTCATCCTCCTCGATATCAAACTCATCCAGGATGTCGCCCACAAGCTCTTCCAGAATGTCCTCGATTGACACCACCCCTGAGAAGACACCATACTCATCGAGGATGATCGCAAGATGAGACTGCTTGAACTGGAGCTCTTTTAAGAGATCGTCAATCTTCTTGGATTCAGGTACAAAGTAGACATCATGAATCATATCGGGGATAGAAACATCGGGAACACCGCTGTGGATTGCCCGGAATACATCCTTCACATTCAGGATGCCG